>CAZGTK010000001.1:0-30407 GCA_964528415.1 uncultured Burkholderiales bacterium
CCATGCCGATCGGCCAATGGTCGAACGGACCGACCTGGCTCGCGGTGTAGGTCGGCGTGTTGTGATCCTTGCCGAACCACGACGTCGCGTAGCCGTTGTCGCGAAGAATCCGACCGATCGTCGCCTTGTCCTTGCCGATGATGCTGTTGTAACCCGGAAAGCCCGTGGACTGCTCGGAGATCACGCCGAAGCCGGCCGAGTGGTGGTTGCGCCCCGTGATCAGGGCCGCGCGCGTCGGCGAGCACAGCGCCGTGGAGAAGACCCGGTTGTAGCGCAGGCCTTCCTGCGCGATCCGGTCCATCGAAGGCGTCGGGATGACGCCGCCGAAGGTGCTCGGCATGCCGAAGCCGGCGTCGTCGGTGATGATGAGGAGCACGTTCGGCGCCTGCGGCGGCGGCGTAACCCGCGGCGCCCACCACGGCTTCGACTGCAGCGCGCCCTCCTTGATGACACCGCCGAACTTGGGATCGGGGGGCGGCAGCTGCCTGTTGCTGATCGTCGTCGTGGCGCTGGGCGAGCCCAGGGTCCCCGTCACCTGCTGCGCGAGGCCGGGCGATGCGGCGAGGGCGGCTGCAAGCAGCAGGGTTCCGATGGCGGGTTTCATTTCGCTTTTCTCCTCTCGAATCGGTCGCACGGGCGATACACGCCGCCGTTGCCACGCGGTGGCCGGGTGCCCCACAGGAGGCCCGTCCGGCACAGGACGTTCCGATGACCGACCGAAACCCGCTCCTGCGCGCGGTGCAACTCGCGATTCTCCATCGATCAGCGGCCCGATCCTTGCCATATCCGGACACTAAGTTGACAATTCCGGACACTCATGGAGGCAGGACATTGAGCGGAGCGAGGCGCCGGACCCCTCGAGCAGACCACCGCGGACACTTCCGTCTGGATGGCGTCGTGCGCGCCGGGCCGCTGATGGCGATTCCCGCGTTGCTGAAGACGTTCGGCGTCGACCCCGGGCTCGTCATCCGCGAGGCCGGCCTGCGGCCATCCTCTTTCGAGGATCCCGATTCCAGGTTGCCTTACCTCGCGGCCGACCGATTGCTGGCCCGCTGCGCCGAAGCGACCGGTTGCGAGCACTTCGGGCTGCGCGTCGGGGAGCGCGCCCCGCCCTCCTCGCTCGGGGTGGCAGGATTCATGCTGCAGACGGCGGCGGACGTGCGCACCGCTCTTCGCGACCTGGTCGCCTACCTGGACCTTCACGACGACGGCGGGGTGCCGTTCGTCGACGAAACGGACGACACGTGCCTGCTCGGCTACGCCATTCAACAGCCGGGCGTACAGGCCGGGGACCAGATCTACGATCTGTCGATGGTGATGGCATGCAACATCATGCGCACCCTCTGCGGCGCGGACTGGCGGCCCGTCGAGGTGCTGCTTTCCCGTGCGCCGCCCCGCGACCTCGAACCATACCGGCGCGTCTTCCGGTCGCCGCTTCGCTTCAACGCCGGGCAGAGCGCGCTGGTGTTCTCCCGCCACTGGCTGGACCACCCCTTGCGGGGCGCCGATCCTCTGCTGCATCGGTATCTCGAGCGTGAGGCGCGCGAGCTGAGGACGCGGAACGATCTCGGCATCGTCGGCCAGCTGCGCGGCCTCCTGCGCACGCGCCTGTCGGGCCAGCAGTATGCGACCGCGCAGGTGGCCTCGCAGCTCGGCATGCACGAACGCACGCTGAACCGCCGTCTTCGCGCGGAAGGCACCACCTACCGCCGCGTGCTGGAGGAAGTGCGCTATGGCGCCGCCCGGCAGCTGCTCAGCTCCAGCACCATGACGATCGACGAGATCGCGGCGGCGCTCGACTACGCTGACGCGAGCGCCTTTACCCGCGCGTTCAGGCGGTGGTCCGGAAGCGCGCCGGCGAAGTGGCGCGCCAATGCCGGATCACGGTGATCCCCGGCGGAGCGGGACCCGCGGACGCCCGCCGGGCTCCGGCGCCCGCAAAGTCGCGCGTGGACGCGGTGCAGGGTAGAATTTCGACCCTTTCCGCCCGCACCGCGCCACCGCGCCCGAAGGCTGCCCGTGGACATTTTGCAGACGACACCGAAACCCGGCGCCGCCGAGACCCGCCGCGACGCCCTGCGCATCGCCGGCGAGCGCGTCGCGCGCGATGCCGTCATCGAGGTGCGCTACCCGTTCACGGGTGAGGTGATCGGCACCGTCGCGCGGGCGACGGCCGCAGACGTGCGGCGCGCGTTCGCCGTTGCGCGCGCCTACCGCTGCCGGCTCTCGCGCTTCGAGCGCGCGGAGATCCTGCGCCGCGCAGCCGCCGCCGTCAGCGCACGCCGCGAGGAGCTGGCCCGGCTGATCACGCTGGAATCGGGGCTGTGCCTGAAGGACACGGCGTACGAGACGGAGCGGGCCGTCGACGTGCTCGAGTTCACCGCGCAGCAGGCGCTGGTCGACGACGGCCAGACGTTCTCCTGCGACCTCACCGCGCGCGGGCGCAACCGCAAGGTGCACACGCTGCGCGAGCCGCTTCTGGGCGTGATCAGCTCGATCACACCGTTCAACCATCCGCTGAACCAGGTGGTGCACAAGGTGGCGCCGGCGGTGGCGACCGGCAACCGCATCGTGGTGAAGCCCACCGAGAAGGCGCCACTCGCGGCGCTGGCGTTCGCCGACATCCTCTACGAAGCCGGCCTGCCGGGACCGATGCTGTCGGTCGTCACGGGCGATCCGGCCGAGATCGGCGAGGCCATGGTCGCCGACCCCGACGCCGAGCTGGTGGCGTTCACCGGCGGCGTCGAGGTCGGCAAGCGGATCGCCGCGCGCGTCGGCTACAAGCGGCTGGTCCTGGAGCTCGGCGGCAACGACCCGCTGATCGTGCTGGAGGACGCCGACCTCGAGCGCGCGGCGGACCTCGCCGCGTGGGGCTCCTACCGCAACTCGGGCCAGCGCTGCACGGCGGTGAAGCGCATCCTGGTCCAGGAGTCGGTCGCCGCGCGCTTCACCGAACTGCTCGTCGAACGCACCCGGCTTTGGCGCTGCGGCGATCCGCTCGATCCGCGCACCGACGTCGGCACGCTGATCGACGCGGACGCGGCGCGGCGCGTGGAGGCGCGCGTCGACGACGCCGTCCGAGGCGGCGCGCGGCGGCTCGTCGGCGGCAAGCGGCGCGGCGCGCTCTATCCGCCCACCGTTCTGGACCGCGTCACGCCCGACATGCCGCTGGTGCAGGAGGAGACGTTCGGCCCGGTGTCGCCGGTAATCGCGTTCCGCGACCTCGACCATGCCATCGCCGTCGCCAACGGCACGCGCTACGGGCTGTCGGCGGCCGTGTGCACCGACCGCGCCGACGCGATCACGCGCCTCGTGCAGGAACTGGAGGTCGGCTCGGTCAACGTCTGGGAGGTGCCCGCCTACCGCCTCGAGCTGGCGCCGTTCGGCGGCATCAAGGATTCCGGCCTCGGCGTCAAGGAAGGCATCGTCGAGGCGATGCGCAACTACACCCACGTCAAGACCTGGTCGCAGCCCTGGTAGGTAGCGGCGAAACCCGCCCGCCGCGGGAACGGTCGAACGCGCAGTCGACGTCGCGGAGCCCACGATGCTGATCGGCGTACCCAAGGAGATCAAGACCCACGAGTACCGCGTCGGCCTGACGCCGGCGAGCGTGCGCGAGCTGACCGGCCACGGCCACCACGTGCTGGTGGAGCGCGACGCGGGCGCCGGGATCCGGGCGAGCGACGACGACTACCGCGCCGCCGGCGCGGAAGTGGCCGCTGACGCGGCGGAGGTGTTCGCCCGCGCCGAGATGATTGTCAAGGTGAAGGAGCCGCAGCCGGCGGAGCGCAAGCGGCTGCGCTCGGGACAGATCCTCTTCACCTACCTGCACCTGGCGCCGGACCCGGACCAGGCGCGCGACCTGATGGCGAGCGGCGCCGTGTGCATCGCCTACGAGACGGTCACCTCGCCCGCCGGCGGGCTGCCGCTGCTGGCGCCGATGTCCGAGGTGGCCGGCCGCATGGCGATCCAGGCCGGCGCCCGCTGCCTGGAGAAGGAAACCGGCGGCATGGGCATCCTGCTGGGCGGCGTGCCCGGCGTGCCGGCGGCGAAGATCGTGATCCTCGGCGCCGGCATGGTGGGCCTCAACGCCGCGCAGATGGCGGTGGGCACCGGCGCCCAGGTGGTGCTGATCGACCGCTCCGTCGACGCGCTGCGCCGCGCGGACCACGTCCTCGGCGCGCGCGTGGTGACCTGCTTCTCCAACCGCGCCAACATCGAGCAGCAGGTGACGAGCGCCGACCTGGTGATCGGCGGCGTGCTGATTCCGGGCGCCGCGGCGCCCAAGCTGATCACGCGGGAGCTGGTGCGGCGGATGCGAAACGGCGCTGCGCTGGTGGACGTCTCGATCGACCAGGGCGGCTGCTCGGAGACCTCGCGCGCGACGACCCACGCGGATCCCACTTACATCGAGGAAGGCGTCGTGCACTACTGCGTCGCCAACATGCCGGGCGCGGTGCCCAATACCTCGACCTACGCGCTCAATCACGCGACGCTGCCCTACGTGCTGGCGCTCGCCGAGCAGGGCTGGCGACAGGCGCTGCGCGCCGACCCGCATCTTGCCAACGGGCTCAACGTCTGCGGCGGCCGCATCACCCACGCCGGCGTGGCGCAGGCGCTGGGGCTCGAGTACACGCCGGCGGCGGAATTGCTGGGCGCCTGATCGCGGCGCTCCGCTGCCTCGCCGCGCAGCGGCGCCAAGCTGCAGGTTCAGGCGCGGGTTCCAGCAGCTCACGGTGCCGCGCGACCTCCTTCCCTCTCCTCGTGCCTCATCCTGGGCCGCGGCTCAGGATGTCTCAACCCTCTGATTGCCCTTGATTTCGTACCGGGCAGCGCCGGACTTCATACGCCAGAGCGCATATTCTATTTTTATGCGCTAAACAGTATATTGAAGATTTATACGCCAAAGCGTATCCTGCTTCGCGAAGGAGGCCCGCCATGGACCAGATCGCCCGCACGCCCGAGCAGATCGGGGCCGCCGTCCGCCGCCGGCGCAAGCAGATGGCACTTTCGCAGGAAGACCTAGGTGAGCGCATCCGGCTCCGCCAGGCGACGATTTCCAAGCTCGAAGCCGGGGAGCCCGGCACGCGCCTCAAGACGCTGCTCGATGCGCTGACTGCGCTCGGCCTCGAGTTGGTCATCCGCCCGCGAACCACCGTAACGCCCGGCGAGATCGAGGACATCTTCTGATGGCGGGGCGCCGCAGGACGCACGTTCCGCTGGATGTCTTTCTGAACGGCCGTCTCGTCGGCCGGCTGCGCCGCGAGCCCGGCGGCGCGATCGACTTCCGCTACGCCGACGACTGGCTGTCGTGGGAGAGCGCCTTCCCGGTGTCGCTGTCGCTGCCGCTGCGCGAGGACCGCTACATCGGCGCGCCGGTCGTCGCGGTCTTCGACAACCTGCTTCCCGACAACGACGACATCCGCAGGCGGCTTGCCGCGCGCACGGGCGCGGGCGGCATCGATGCCTTCAGCCTCCTCGGCGCCGTCGGCCGCGACTGTGTCGGCGCGCTGCAATTCCTGCCCGAGGGCGAAGCCCCTCCCCATCCGGAAGCCGTGTCCGGCCGCGCGCTGAGCGACGGGGACGTGGCGGCGATCCTGGGGGATCTCGCGCAGGCGCCGCTGGGCGTCACGGCCGAAACCGAGTTCCGGATCTCGCTTGCCGGCGCTCAAGAGAAAACCGCGCTTCTGTGGTGGAACGGCGCTTGGCACATTCCGCACGGCGCAACGCCGACGACGCACATCCTCAAGCCGGAAATCGGCAGACGGGGTGACGTGGATCTCAGCGACAGCGTCGAGAACGAGCACCTCTGCATGAGGATCGCGAAGGCGGCGGGACTGCCCTGCGCGGAAACGCGCATTGCGGCATTCGGCGGCACGCGCGCTCTGGTGGTCGAGCGCTTCGATCGCCGCTGGACCAGGGACGGGCGCCTGCTGCGTCTGCCGCAGGAGGATTGCTGTCAGGCGCTCGGCGTTCCGCCCTCGCGGAGATACGAGTCCGACGGCGGACCGGGCATCGCGCAGATTCTGCAACTGCTGAAGGCGAGCGACGAGCCCGAGGTCGATCAGCGCCTGTTCCTGAAGGCGCAGGCGCTCTTCTGGCTGCTCGGCGCCACGGATGGCCACGCGAAGAACTTCAGTCTTCACCTGCTGCCGGGCGGCCGTTTCCGCATGGCGCCGCTCTACGACATCATGTCCACGCAGCCCTACGTGGACGCAAAGCAGCTACGCGACAACCAGTTCAGGCTCGCGATGGCGGTGGGACAGAACCGGCACTACAACGTCGAGGAAATCTTCCCGCGCCACTTCGAGCAAAGCGCGGCGGCGGCAGGCGTCGGCGCGGCGATGGTCGCCGATGTGATGCAGGACCTGGCGGGCACGCTGCCCCACGCCGTCGACGAAGTCGCGCGCTCGCTGCCGCCGGACTTTCCGGAGCGCCTCGTCCAGAGCATCGCGGCGGGCGTGGAACGGCGTCTGCGGCGGATCGATGGAGCGGCTCACGGCGGGTGATTCGGCCGGCCGAGGCGATCGGCGGCGGAAGCACGCGCTGACGGTCGGCCCGGGCTCAGCAGGGGCCAGCGAGCGGTCACGCGGAAGGCGCAATTTGCGAAAGTACCAGCTTCAGGACTTATGGCTTTGAAGGTGGCCGCCTGCACGGGGAAAGCGGCAAGCGTCTCTATCGAACACCGATCTCGGGAAACAGACCTGGCATCCAACGGGATGCCAGAGCGGCGGGAAAGGCAAGGCGCAGCGGCGCGCGCGTACTCTCCGATGTGAGAACTCCGCAGTCCAGCAGCGCCGAAGTGATTCGGCGCGCCTGGCGCTCACCCGTGCCGACAACGCTTGTCGCATCCGCGCGAGGCAGTTCCCCGCGATAGAGCACTGCTTCGAGGATGCTGCCCGACTTGGGCGGCAGATGATCGAGCCTGATTTCTTCTTCTGCCCATAGCAGGATTCGGGCGCGCAACTTATCCGGCTGCATCAGTCTCTCCATGAAGGTGACTTGATCGATACACGTGGTCAGAAAGAACGTCGTGAACTCGGCCAGACTCTCCTCGCTCAGATTTCCCCTGCCATCGAGGTCGTTGCGCCTTTGCTGATCGCAGGCAGCAAGGTTGTGCTTGTAGTCGGCGACGTTGCGCGCAAGACCGCGAGCGATGGACCATACCGCCCCTGTGTCGAGAACATCGAGAAGGGTTGCGTGAGAAATCAGCCGGGCAACGCGACCATTGCCGTCAAGAAACGGGTGAATCCAGACCAACCGGTGATGCGCAGCCGCCGCCGCAAGAATGGTCTCGCTCTTGTTCAGTCTGCTGTAGACCTCTTCATAGCGATTCAGAAAACGCGGCACCGCAACTGGACTGATTGCGATGTGGTCGCCGACCTTGACATCGAGGGTCCGTAATTCTCCCGGAACGACCTTAATAACTTTCTTCGTGGCATCGTCTTCGGTCCAGAGCAAATCTTCCGGCAGCAACTCGCAAAAGCGACGGTGTACTTCGCGGATCGAAGCTACGGTGAGGGCGCGGCCCTTGAGTCCGCCGCCATCTATCCATTGTTGAACTGCAATGTGCGCCTGCGCTTCGAGTTGTAGATCGCGCTTTCTTGCGTCCTTGCTGTAGTCGCCCTTCAGGGCGCGCTCAATATCGACCGGGTGCGTGTCGTGCCCCTCGATGAGATTGCTGTAATAGCAGTTCATCGACCGGACAAGATCGGCGAGTGATGCCAGCAGGCTTTCCGGCAGACTGCGGCGAAAGCCGGCGCTTCTCTGCGCAAGCTCGAGCGCGAGGTCGGTCAATGCGGGGCGATGGCGCTCGCCGAGCAGGAGCGGCTCCATCCTGGAAACCGTCTCTCCGCCGTCTCTGACCGAATTTGTGTCCGCTTTTTTGTCCTGTGCCTTATCGTTCATAGATGTTTTTTACTCAGAAGCTTAGATTAAGTCAAGAGGCGATAAGGACCACTTAAATGACCGCTTTCAAGGCCGGATTATCCGAGAACACGGATTATGATTTGACATTGTCAGGTCTTACTGTTTAGAATGCTGACATTGGAGATGTTTCATGAGTGACGGTCCCCATAGAAGTCTTCCGATGTCCCGCTCTTGGAAGCGGGTCGCCGAGTACGCGGAGAATGAGAATTTCGGGCGCGCTGACATGTGTGCCGCTGCGACCGAGGCGCTTGAGCAAACCTGCCGAAAAAGCCTCCCTTCGGAGTTGATGGAAGGATTACGCAGCATCTTCCTCGAACAGCAAGCCGGGCTGTTCTCCGACCGGCGTGCCGATTCGCTCGACGCGTTGCGGCCACTTGCTGCCGGGCACGGAATCGCCAGGCTCCTCCTCGATCACGCGACCTGCGTGGTGCGCGAGGGCGGAGCCGGTGAAAGTGGATTGGTCGAAGCTGCGGAGCGGATGCTCACGGCCATCGGTGAGACCTTCACGCGCCAGATTGAAGAGCACTACCTGCGTGAGGCGGCACAGCCCCTCGCAAGTCAGGCCATCGGGCGTGTGGAGAAGGCGCTTGAGGACACCGACAAGCGCGCGCTTGCGCGGCAGCTTTGCGGTCTTGAGGCGGGATCACCACGACGTGCGTCTCTCAAGCACAAGGACATCGACGACGGGGTGCCACTATAAACGCGCTCGTCGAATCCGCTCGCACGGATGCATTGGCGCAAGTATTCGTCGATGTCGTCGAGGCTGGCGCGAAGGCGCGAACCGGACGGCGGACCTGCGAGATCGATCGCGACCTCACGTTCTCCACGGGTCATCTGGAAAGCTACTGCCTCGCGCAATGGGAGCCGGTCGTGTACGACGCGCTTGTGTTGTGCGCGGGTGTTGAGTACTGCGATCGCATCTGCCGCCGCCGCACTCACGAGTGGGGACGACGCATCGAACTTCGCGTTCCGGTGCATGAACCGGAGCGATGGAGCGCGAAGCCTGTCAGCGACGCGCTGCACGCGGCACTCGACTTCCTGACGGGCGATCGCTGGAGTGTTTCGTTCGTCAAGCGCAGGAAGGCTTTTGTCACTCCCAAGCAGTTCGCCTTCCCGATCCCGAGCGACATCGTGGCGGTCATTCCCTTCAGCGACGGGCTCGACTCGCGTGCCGTCGCCGGATTGATGCACGAGGAGATGGGCGATCAGCTCATCCGAGTCCGGCTCGGAACTAAGCCCTTCAAGCCGGGCCGCTCCGATGTGAAGCAGCCGTTCACGTCGGTCCCGTACAAGGTTAGACCGGTCGATAGCAACTTCGTCGAGACGAGCGCGCGGTCGCGCGGCTTCAAGTTCGCGATGGTGAGCGGTCTCGCCGCCCACCTGGTCGGGGCTCGGACGATCATCGTCACCGAGAGCGGTCAGGGCTCTCTTGGGCCCGCACTCGTGCCGGTCGGACAGACCTACGAGGATTACCGCAATCATCCCTTGTACACGGACAGGATGGAGGCGGTGCTCCAAGCGCTTTACGGTCGGAGCATTCGGTTCGACTTCCCGCGTCTGTGGCACACGAAAGGCGAGACGCTCGCTGCGTTCGTCGCCGGGTGCGCTGATGGACATACGTGGGCCGATACGTGGTCCTGTTGGCAGCAGCCCCGTCAGGTTTCTGTCGTTGGGCGCAAGCGTCAGTGCGGTATCTGCGCTGCCTGCATGCTCAGGCGCCTTAGCATTCACGCAGCGGGGCTGACGGAGAACCCGGAGACCTACGTCTGGGAAGACCTTGGCGCTGCGTCGTTCGAAGGCGGCGCGGCAAAAGGGTTCAAGAAGATCACGAAGGCGTTGCGGGAATACGCCATCGCCGGGACGCTGCATCTGGAGCACCTGGCCTCGCTGCGTCACCGGAAGGCGGCGCAGGGAACGCTCGCGCTGACCGCGCGGCAGCTCGGGCTCTCGCGGGGCATCAGCGAGGCCGAAACGCGCACCCGGCTGGATCGCCTTCTCGCGCAGCATGAGACCGAGTTGAAACGATTCCTAGAATCGCTCGGCTCGCAGTCCTTCGTGGCTCAATGGGGAAAACATCGATGACCGATACGCCACTCAGCCAGATTGCCCTAGCCGATCTTGGCGAACGCCTTCGCGTCGCGCGTGAGAACGCGAGCTTCAGGCAGAAGGATGCCGCCGAGGCGATCTCCGTTGCCCGTACCACCTTGGTCGCCATCGAGCAAGGCCAGCGCCGCGTGCGCATGGATGAGCTCCAGCATCTTGCGAAGCTCTACAAGACCTCGGTTAATGCGATCCTGCGAAGGGAGGCCGTACATGTCGATCTTGCCCCCCGGTTTCGCAAGCTGATCGGCGGCGACGATCTTGCCGCCTTCAAGGCAACCGAACTGCTCACCGATCTTGCGCGCGCCGAAGTCGAGATTGAAAACCTCCTCGGCATCACGCGCACGCGCAACTACCCGCCTGAGCGCCCGATCCTTCCGGGCGACGTGCGCGCGCAGGCCGAGCAGGACGCGATCGAGCTGCGGCAGCGGCTCGGGCTGGGATTCGCCCCGGTGCATGACATCGTGACCCTGCTGGAAATGGAGATGGGCGTGCGCGTCTACGTGCGCCGAATCGACGGCAGTATTTCCGGCGTGTTCGCCTACGACGACAATCTGGGGGCGTGCATGCTGCTCAATGCGAATCATCCGCGTGAGCGGCGCAACCAGTCTGGCGGACATGAACTCGGGCACCTTGTTTCTGTGCGCCGCGAACCGGAAGTCCTGCATTCGAGCGAACCTGAGACGACGCGCGAGGAGCGTTACGCGGCGGCCTTCGCCCGCTCGTTCCTCACGCCCGCGGGAGCCGTCCGGCAGAAGTTTCAGGAGGTTACGGCGGGATCGACGCGCCTCACCCGCCGTCATGTCATCGTGCTCGCGCACTTTTTCGGCGTATCGCGCGAGGCGATGGTCCGCAGGCTTGAAGAGCTTGGACTTACGAAGAAGGGCACGTGGGACTGGTTCGAAGCAAACGGCGGCATCACGGACGAGCAGGCTCGGCAGGTGCTCGGCGATCTGCGCACGCCGGACCAGTACAAGGCGCAGGCCGACCGTCCGACGACCCTCAAGCTGAACCTGCTTGCAGCCGAGGCTTATCGACGCGAACTGCTGAGCGAAGGGCAGCTTGCGCGCCTGCTGCGGCTTGACCGGATCGAGCTGCGTGACCTGCTGAGCGATCTGGAATCGCAGGAGGAAGAAGCCGATGGGGCTCCGAACCTCCTTGTCTGATGACGACCGCGTTCTGGTCGCCGACACGAGCACGATCATCAATCTCAACGCCACCGGCTGCGCCGCAGACATCCTGAACGCGTTGCCGTGCCGCGTCGTGGCAGCCGATTCTGTGCGTGAAGAGCTTGAGAACGGCCGGGCAAGAGGCCGCAGCGACGCCGCCAGTTTCGAGGCGCTTGTCGGCGGCGGACATATTCAAATGGTGAGCCTCGGCGACCAGGGCCTGCTGCACTTCGAGGGACTCGTGATCGGTGCGGCAAGCGACACCCTCGACGACGGCGAGGCGGCAACGATCGCCTTTGCGGCGCAGGCAGGCGCGGTTGCGCTGATCGATGAGCGCAAGGCGCTTCGCCTGTGTGCCTCGCGTTTCCCGGCCCTGCGGCTGGCAAGCACCGTCGATGTCCTTGCGCATCCCGCAGTGCTGGGCGTGCTCGGCGCGAGCGCGCTTGCCAATGCCGTTTTCAACGCCCTTGCTCGCGGGCGCATGCGTGTCTTGCCGCATCACATCGACGGAGTCGTCGAACTGATCGGCCCGGGGCGCGCGGCTCAGTGCATCAGTTTGCCTCGTGAGACTCGCAGCGCCCACCGCGTCAAAGCTTGAGCCGCGGTCGTTCTACTCCCGCATAACGCCCACTTGAAAATGAACCGGGATGGTCGTCCAGCCCTGGATGCGAGCTAAGTCGGTCAGTGACAGTATTTGCTTCGTCCTCCTTCATGCAGCGACCACCTCCGCGACTGAGGCATCGGCGGACCTTAAGTTCCCAGTGAAGGCCTGGGCCAGGAGCGCCTGAAAGGTCGCCTCGGACTTTCTTTGGGCTTCGGCCTGTTGCGCAACGATGCCAAGGACAGAACGGCTGCGCTCCTCGAAGCGCCTTTGCGCATCAAGAGGCGGCAGCGGCACGGGGAACGCCTTGAGTTCCTTGCTGTTGATGTTGGCCTGACCGATTGCGCCGCGTGCGGTGTCGTAGAGGATCCGCTTCATGTGGCGGGTGTTCATGAAAGCCCACAAATAGAACGGGCAAGTCTTCGAATCGTCTGCACGGAGTCGGATGAAGTACGACGCGGCGACGGCATCCATGCCGCTGTCCCAAAGCCCGGTCTTGCCGACAAGCTCTTTGCTGTTCGTCCGGTTGAAGAGAAGGTCGCCCTTCTCAAGGCTGTACCGTTCGGCTTCGTTCGGCTTTAACTCGACATACTTGAGGTCTGACAGGTCAAGGCTACCATCATAGGTGACATTGCCCATCCGGATCAGCGGAAGCCCAGCACCGGTCTCGGAGGCCTTCGTGCTGCTGCCGTAGTCGGCAGCAAGGAGAACGTCGCCCATCGGCGCAATCGGCCACCCCTTCGGATTCGTTGCAGGGTCGCCGAACATGTCGAGGAAGAGCGCCGGGATGATCTCGGCGGTTTTGGCTTGGGCCTCGCGTCGCAGCCGGACAATTCCTTCCGCGCGGGACAGCAGGTCGACGATGCGTCGCTGCTCGTCGACGCCGGGAAAGCAAATGATGAATTTTCGTAAGGTGCCCCGGGCGATCTCTTTAAAGGTCGTCCCGCCTGCGTGCTGAATCATCCTATCCCGCTGAGTTCTGAGCCAGTAGGCCAGAAACTCTGGAACGAGGTCTTCGCCGCATACGAAGTTAACGAAACCCTGATTTGTGCAGATAGGTACTTGGGCGACAGCCGTGTAGCCAATCGTCGCTCGGCTTGTGAGAAGCACGGCGCCGGGCGGAAGTAACTTTGTCGAGCTATTGTTTAGTCCACTTTCGGTGATGGTTTCCTTCGTTCTATTGATGTAAAGGCCTTCGAGCGCTGTTACATCCGTAGGGGTCGCCCAACAATATTTGCCGCCGAAGTGGCTCGCCTCCTGCCTAGATGGTGTCCCGCCACCGCAGATCTCGGCGACCTCCTCCAGCCGTGCGGTACGCCACCCGTTCATGCCGCTTCACCGAGCGCCGCGCGCAGCGCTTCCACTTCTTCCAAGATCTCAGCCTCGATTGCGGCCAGTTCGTCGAGCAGCTCGCGCGGGTCGCGATGCTGCACCTGCTGCTGGCTCATGGGGCGATACCGTCCGGCCGAAAGATTGAAGTCGCTCGCGCGCAGGGTCGCTGCATCCGCGAACCACCATGGAGACGTCCATTCGGCTTTCGGGTCACGCTTTTCCCACGCCTTCAGCCCGGCCTCGCGGTCACGGTACGCGGCGTTCAGTGCGGGCAGGTCATCTGCCTCGATCGGCTGGTCGTGGTTGGCATCGAGTTTGTAGCCGTCGTTGTCGGCGTGGAGGAAGAGCACGTGCTCGGTCTTGCCGCCCTTGCGGAAGAAGAGCACCGAGGTCTTCACTCCCGAATACGGCTGGAACACGCCGCCCGGCAGGCTCATCACCGCCTCGACGCGGTTGTTCTCGATCAACTGGCGGCGCAGCTCCTTGTGCGCCCCAGTCGAGCCGAACAGCACACCCTCGGGGACGATGACTCCGCAACGCCCGCCGGCACGGAGGGAATCCATCATGTACTTGAGGAACAGCAGCTCCGTCGCGGTCGTCGTGCCGACCTTCACGTCGTCGACGATGCGGTCCTTGTCGACGCGGCCCGAGAACGGCGGGTTGGCGAGGACGACGTGGTAGCGCTCTTGCGGCAGGCCCAGCTCGGCCTTGCGCTCGGCATCGAGGGTCGTCGTCAGCACGTTGCGCAGCAAGATGCGCACGTTCGGCAGGCCGCGCAGCGTCAGGTTCATGGTCGCGAGCCGGACCATCTTCGGGTCGACGTCGTTGCCGAAGAAGGTCTGGTTCTGGAGCGCCGAGACCTGCGCTGACGAGAGCTTGTCGCCGAGGCCGCGCGTCTGCACCTTGCCGTCGATATCGACGCTCTGAATGCCGCCCGGCGACGAATTCGCCAGCCGGATGTGGTTGTAGGCGGCGACCAGGAAACCCGCGGTGCCCGCGGCCGGGTCGTAGATCGTCTCCCCGATCTTCGGATCGATGATCTCGACAATGGCGCGGATGATGTGGCGCGGCGTGCGGAACTGGCCGAGCTCGCCCGCCTGCTTGATCTGCTTGAGGACGTGCTCGAAGAGGTCACCCTTGGTGTCAGCGTCGGCGCGGTCGAGGCGCAGGCCGTCGACCAGCGTCACGATCTGCGTGAGCACCGTCGGCTCGTCGATGCCGAGGCGGGCGCCGTGCATGAAATTGACGGCACCGTTCCCCGCGACGTCCGTGAAGAACGGGAACACCTCGTCGCGCACAAAGCGCACGAGGGGCTCGCCCGAGAGGCCCTTGGCCCACACCGACCAGCGGAAGCGATCCCTCGGGATCGTGGTCTCGCCCTTGGCGGGCGCGTTGAGGGGGTTCTTGAGCGTCCAGCTGCCCTTGAAGATGCTCGCGTATTTCTGCTTCAGGACCCTGGCGCGGGCCTCGTTCTCGGCGTCGATGCCCTCGATCAGATAGAAGAAAAACAGGAACGCGAGCTGCTCGGCGTTGCTGACCGGATCGGGATAGCCGCCGCCGTACAGGTAGTCGCGGATCTGCTCGATCGAGCGGCGCATCGCGGGCGTCAGGGGCATTGCGTCTTCTTCCCTCTCTTTTTTGGGCCCGGACCTACGAGGGTCGAACGTCCGGGCCGCTGCCGGCGGTCGCGGTCGGGGCTTCCGGCGCGAACACTTCGCCGTTGAGGGCCTCGAGGATCGCTTCAAGCTGATTCAAACCGCCGAAGACCCGGACCGCTTCCGGCATCCCGCCCATCAGCGTGAACGGGTGGAAGGCGAAGTGCCCGGCGGTGAACTCGTCCATCGTGTCCGCGTTCGCCCGGAGCTGGCTGCCGACCACGCGCAGCCAGCGCTCCTGGTCGGGCGTGAGGTTGCCTTCCTGGCTCAGTAGCCAGGCCTCGAAGCGCGCGCCAAGGGCGGCCGCCTTGGCCTCCGAGGCCTCCGGAAACACCATGTTGCCGTCTTCGTCGACCGTGATCCACTCGCGCGTGGTCGGGTCGATGTGGTCGTTGATGTCGAGCGAGAGCAGCCGGCGCGGTTCGTACTTCTTCCTCGGCCGTTTCTCCGCGACCACGCCGCCTTCGCCGCTCTCGTCCTCGTCGCCGTGGAAGTCGGTGACGCCCACGAAGTCGAACATGGTGAAGAGCGGCTTGCCCTTGAGCTTACGGGTGCCGCGCCCGCGCATCTGCTGGTAGAGGATCGCCGAGCGCGTGAACCGGGCGAAGACCAGGTTCACAACCTCGGGGCAGTCGAAGCCCGTATCGAGCATGTTCACGGAGACGAGGATCTGCGGGTACCGCTCTTTCTTGAAGCGCTTGATCTTGGTCATGCCGTCCACGGTGTCCTCGGCGCCCATGCCGGAGACGACGTAATCGGCGTAGCGGATCTCCGGCGACGGCTTCCTGTCCGCGTAAGCTTCATCGAGCATCTGCGCGAGCGTCTCGGCGTGGCGCCGGGTCACGGCGAAGACGATGGTTTTGCCGAGAAGCGGCTTGCGGAGCTGGCCCTTCGCGTCCGTGTAGCCTTTCTCCAGCACGTCGCGGAACTCACGGACGATGGCCCGGTTGCGCTCGGGGATCGTGAACCTGCGCTCCAGCGCTGACGGGTCGATCACGATGCTCTGCTCCGCGCCGAACAGTTGCTCGAACTCGGCGCGGGTTGCCTTGTCCATCGCGCTCCAGTCCAGCTCGTCGCGCTTGACTTCGAAGCCGCCCTCGGCGGCGGTCTTGACGGTCTTGGCCTTGTAAATCTGGTACGGGACGAGGTAGCCGTCGCGGATGGCGTCCTTGAGCTTGTAGCTGAAGGTGGGCTTGTCGACCTCGAAGAAGCGCAGCGTGTCGCGGATGGCGAGCTTGTCTTCCTCGTCGCCGAAGTCCTCGATATCGGTAATGCAGGGCGTGGCGGTCAGGCCGACCTGAACGCCGTCGAAGTGCTTGAGCACGCCGCTCCACTTGCCGTAGATCGAGCGGTGGCATTCGTCCGAGATCACGAGGTCGAAGTAACCCGACGAGTATTCGCGATAGATGTTCACCATGCTCTGCAAGGTGGTGATGGTGATGCGTTTCTCGTCCTGGAAACGCCGCCCGGCGCGCAGCACGTAGGCCGGAAAGTCCGGCAGGTGCTCGGCGAAGGCGTCCTCCGTCTGCTTCGCGAGGGGAATGCGATCGACGAGGAACAGAACGCGGGTGATGGCGTTCGCCTCGAACAGGCGTTTGATGAAGGCGGCTGCCGTGCGGGTCTTGCCGGTGCCGGTTGCCATTTCGACCAGCATCTTGCGCCGCCCGGCGTTGATCTCCCGGCAGAGCGCGTCGATGCACTCAATCTGGTAGTCGCGCTCGACGATGTGGTGGTCGATGGGAACGGTGAGCGGGTCGCGGCGCACTTGGCCGGTCGCGGCCCGGCGTTCGAGGTCGTCCTGCGCGAAAAAGGTCTTGATCGGGCGCGGGAAGGCTTCGCGCTGCCACTCCCAGAGGCGGATTTCCTCGCCGTTGGCGAGGAAGATGTACGGCACTCCGAGCTGCGCGGCGTAGGCCCTGGCCTGCGCTTCGGCTTCCGCCGGGTTGATCGCGGCTTTCTTGGCCTCGATCACGGCGAGCGCCCGCCCGTGGCGGTCGCAGAGCACGTAATCGGCCTTGGTCCGGTCGGGAAGGACGTACTCGAAGCGCACCGCATTGGGGTTGAGTACATCCCAGCCCCGGTCCTTGAGCTGGGCGTCGATTTTGACGCGCGAGAAGGCTTCGTTCGTTCCCGGCATGCAGCAGGCGGTTAGGCCGGTTGCGGATGGATCGACTTGGCGCCCGACCTCGGTTTGCCTGGCCGGGTCGGCAGGGCTTTGATCTCGTCGCCGGCTTCCTGCTCGGCCAGGCGGACGTCGTAAAGCGCCTGCAGGTTCATCCAGAATTGCGGGCTGGTGCCGAACCAGTGCGCAAGGCGAAGCGCGGTATCGCCGGTGATCGCGCGCTTGCCGTTGACGATTTGGGTGATGCGGTTCGGCGGAACGCGAATCTGCCGCGACAGCTCCGTGGGGCTGACGCCCAGCCCGTCGAGCTCTTCGGCAAGAACTTCGCCGGGGTGAATGGGGGTACGGGCCATGGTCAGGTGCCTCTCAGTGGTAATCCACGATCTCGACGTTGGAAGGTCCGGCGTGCCCTTCGGGCCACTCGAAGCAGATCCGCCATTGCATGTTGATGCGAATGCTGAACTGGCCCTTGCGCTCGCCCCTCAGAGCTTCGAGCGCGTTGGACGGCAGCGCCCGGAGGTCCGCGAGGCTGGTCGCCGCCTCAAGGATATCGAGCCGCTTTTCCGCTTGGCTGCGGAAGACCTCGAACTCCCGGACCCGCTTGCCTTCCGCGAAGTCCCGGGTCCGCTTGTCGCGGTAGCTCAGGATCATTTTGCGCGAACATAACGCGCGGTACGATGTACGTCAAGCGTAAATGCAGCGGCGGCCGCCCGACGAGGACGGGCGCTTGGGTGCAGCCGGGAACAGGCGCCTAATCGGGCAGGCAGGGGCGCCAGCCCGCGGCTGGCGATGGGAATCGTGGCGCGCCCGGCGAGATTCGAACTCACGACCTTTGGCTCCGGAGGCCAACACTCTATCCAGCTGAGCTACGGGCGCACGAGGGCGCAAATGATAGCTTTTTTCCGTTATTCCGTCCACGGTTAGCCTTTGAGCGACGGCCCGCGCGCCGCTATAATTCGCGGTTTCCGGCCCGCCGAGCCGACCCCCAAGGACAAGGATTCCAACGAACCATGGCTGACATCCACATCGAAGAGCATTCGTCCCCGATCAAGACGCCGCAGCAGCTGGTGGTGGTCATGGTGCTGGCCTTCGTCGTGCCTGTGCTGATCATCATCGGCCTGGCGCAGCTCGTGACGGGCGGCATCGGCGCGAATCCGCGGGCCATGACGCCGGAGCTTGTGCAGCAGCGCATCGCGCCGGTGGGACGCCTGGTGGTCGCCGGCACGCCGGAGGCGCAAGCCGAGGGCCAGGCCCAGGCGATGAAGGCGGCCGCCGCGCCGGCCGCGAAGCAGGACCGCTCGGGGGAACAGATCTACAACGCCGGCTGCAACGCGTGCCACACGGCGGGCGTCGCCGGCGCGCCGAAGACCGGCGATGCGGCCGCCTGGGCGCCGCGCATCGCGCTGGGCCTCGATGCGCTGACCACTTCGGTATGGAACGGCAAGGGCTCGATGCCGGCCAAGGGCGGCGTCGCCGACGCCAGCAAGGACGAGATCGCGCGCGCGGTGGCCTACATGGCCAACAAGGCCGGGGCCAGCTTCAAGGCGCCGGAGGCCAAGGTGGCCGCGGCGCCCGCCGCGGCGCCGAAGGAGCGCAGCGGCAAGGAGATCGTCGAGGCCACCTGCGGCAACTGCCACGTCACCGGCGAAGGCGGCGCGCCCAAGATCGGCGACCGCGCGGCGTGGTCGCAGCGCGTCTCGCGCGGCCTGGACGCCGTCGTGACGGCGGCGATCCGCGGCCACGACAACATGCCGGCGCGCGGCGGCCAGGCCGATCTCACGGACGCGGAGTTCCGCAGCGCGGTGCTCTACATGTTCCAGCAGGGCGGCGGCCAGCCTGGAGCCGCGGCGCCCGCGGCCGCCCCCGCGGCGGCGGCGCCGGCGCCCGCGAAAACGGCCGCCGCGGCCGACGGCGAAGGGGTCTACAACAAGGCCTGCGTCGCCTGCCACGGCACCGGCGCGGCGGGCGCGCCGAAGCTGGGCGACAAAGCGGCGTGGGCGCCGCGCGTCGCGCAGGGCGCGGACGCGCTCTACACCGCCGCCATCAAGGGCAAGGGCGTCATGCCGGCCAAGGGCGGCGCCGCGACCCTGTCCGATGCCGAGGTCAAAGCGGCGGTGGACTTCATGGTCGCCAAGTCGAAGTAAGCGGCCGCAACGGACGAAAGGCGCAGACCCCGTCTGCGCCTTTTTTGTTGTCCTCGGCGGGTTGATTTGAATGCATTCACCGCAGCGGAGGCAAAGGGCGCAAAGAAAACAATGACCGCGGTCGGACGCACTACTTCCGGGTTCCTTGGCGCCCTCCGCGTCCTCTGCGTCCTCCGCGGTAAGCGCCTTTCCGTCTCTCTGCTGGCGGCTCGAGCCTGACGACCATGGCCACCTACGCGATCGGTGATCTGCAGGGCTGCTTCGCCGAGCTGCAGCAACTGCTGGAGGCCGTGGCGTTCGATCCCGCGCGCGACCGCCTCTGGTTGACCGGCGACTTGGTGAACCGAGGCCCCGACTCGCTGGCGGTGCTGCGCTTCGTGAAGGGGCTCGGCGAGCGCGCCGTGACGGTACTCGGCAACCACGACCTGCACCTGCTGATGGTGTGGCGCGGCGCCGAGCCGCTGCGCCGCAAGGACACGCTGCGGCCGATCCTCGACGCGCCGGACGCCGGCGAACTGCTGGATTGGCTGCGTCGCCAGCCGCTGTTCCACGCCGAGGACGGCTTCGCCATGGTGCACGCGGGCCTGCTGCCGCAGTGGACGGTGGCCAAGGCGGGCGCGCTGGCCGCCGAAGCCGGGCGCGCCTTGGTGGAGGACCTCGACGGGTTCTGCCGCCACATGTACGGCAACCAGCCCGATCGCTGGGACGACGCGCTTTCCGGCTACGACCGCCTGCGCGTGATCGTCAACGCCATGACCCGCATGCGCGTGATCACGCCGGACGGGCAAATGGAGTTCTCCCACAAGCGCAGCCCGCGCGAGGCGCCGGCCGGCTACGTGCCCTGGTACCGCGTGGCGGACCGCGCGAGCAGCGATCACTTCCTGCTGTGCGGGCACTGGTCGGCGCAGGGGCTCGTCCTGGAGCCGAACCTGGCGACGCTCGACACCGGCTGCCTGTGGGGCGGCAGCCTTACGGCGCTGCGGCTGGAGGATCGGCAGGTGTTTCAGATCGGCTGCGCGGCGCCGGCAGGCGCAGCGCGCTGGCAATAGCCTCTCCCGCCTCGCGCGCCACCTCGTTGCGCGTGCGGCCGACCGTCGCGATCGGCGCAAGGAAGGTAAGCTCGGCGCGGACGCCCGGCGCGGCCAGGATGCGGCGCAGCGACGTCATGAAGGTGTCGTCGCCGGTGTAGGGCGCCGCCGGCGAGCGCTCGCCGGCCCCGTCCAGGTAGCGCAGCGCCGCCGGAAAGACCGGCGCGCCGGCCTCCACCGCCGGCTGCAGCAGCGAGCCGTGAAACGGCTTGACCAGCGACCCGTCGGTGGTGGTGCCCTCCGGAAACACCGCCAGCCGCTCGCCCGCCCGCAGCAGCTCCTGCATGTGCTGGTTCACGCGCGCCGCGTCGCGGCGCCGCGCGCGCTCGAGGTAGACGGTGCCCGCCCGCGTCGCGAGGTAGCCGGCCAGCGGCCAGTCGCGCACCTCCGACTTGGAGACGAAGCGCGACGGGCTCACCGCGGCGATGACGAAGATGTCGAGCCACGAGACGTGATTCGCCACGACGATGCCCGAGCGGGGGTCGATGCCGGGCGGATCGCCGCGCACCGTCAGGCGCACGCCGGCGATGGCGAGCAGCTCGAGCGACCAGCGCCGGAACGTGCGCATGCGGCCCGCGCCGTCGAGCCGCGGAAACTGGAACGCGACGCGCAGCAGGCCTGCGAACAGATGCAGAACGAGGCGGGTCAGCCGGACGAGCCGGGTGACCGGGCTGACGGAGCTAGGCAGTGTCTTTCAGGAAACGTCGCACGTAGCGCTCTCGTACCCGCTCCATCGGCATCAGGAGGAACAGATCGGCGGTGTTGAAGTCCGGGTCCCACGCGGGGGCCCCGCACACCCACGCGCCGCAGCGAAGGTAACCCTTGATCAGCGGCGGCACGGTGACGTTCAAGCCGTCGTTAAGCGCCTCGATGGGCAGGGCACAGCGCGGCTGCACGCGGTATTCGACGGGGCTCATGTGGCTTTCGCTCAGCCGGCGATACGTGCTCGCCGCCACGTGTCCCCCGTCCCCCATGGACATGCTGGCGCACCCGATCAGGTACCCGTAGCCGTAGCGCCGCATGTAATCGCCCAGCCCGGACCAGAGCAGCGCGATGGTGGCGCCGTTCCGGTAATCGGGATGCACGCAGGAGCGGCCGATCTCGACGATGCGCTCGCGCAGGTGACCGAGCCGGACCATGTCGAACTCGTCCTCGGAGTAATAGCCCCCGAGCCGCTGCGCCTGCTCCGGACGCAGGATCCGGTAGGTGCCGACGACCTCGTTGCTGTCGACGTCGCGCACCAGCAGGTGCTCGCAGTGCCGGTCGAACAGGTCGCGGTCGATGCCGAGATGGGCCGACTTGAGCCGCGCGCCCATCTCCTCGCCGAAGACCCTGTAACGCAGCCGCAGAGCCTCCAGCACCTCGTCTTCCGATCCCGCGAACTGCAGTCTCAGCCGCTGCGCGTCGCGCCGGGCGGCCACTGCCTGCTGCACCAACATGGCGCCGTCTCCTCGTGAAGAGCCGGCGTCACGTTAGGTTAGCATCGTGACAGGTCGGTGAATAGCCAGTGAAAAATTGGTTACGGCGGCGTCGCGGGAGCGGCGCCCCCGCGCCCGGTCAGTGCGCGACGCGCGTGACGCCGCTGCCCGAGATGATCTTCACCCGGTCGCCGGGCTTGAACATCTCGTCGGCTTCCTGGGTCACCGCGATCAGCTGGCCGGTGTCGAGCTTGACGATGATCTCGAGGCCCGCGCGGCGCGTGACCGCCTCTTCGGCCACGCCGCCCAGCAGGCCGCCCGCCACCGCGCCCACCACCGTGGCGATGTCCTGCCCCTTGCCGCCGCCGACCGTGGAGCCGGCGATGCCGCCGACCGCGGCGCCCGCCGCCGGGCCGATCGGCGTCTTGGTGCCTTCGATCGTCACGTCCCGCACGCTGTCGACGACGCCGAGGCGCACCGTCTGCTCGGTGCGCGCCTGGTCCCGGCTGTAAGCCGCCCCGGACATGCTCGACTGGCAGCCGGCCGCGGCCAGCGCGGCGGCGACGATCAAGACGGTTGCAATGGTCTTCATGATGCCCTCCTGTCACCAGAGGCCGTGGCCGAAGGCCTCCCGGAAACGCGTTGCGATCTCGTCGCGCGGAACGCCGTGGTTCTGGGCGCCGCGATGCGCCACCTTGAGCGCCCCCATCAGCGAGGCCAGCCGTCCGGTGTCGTCCCACGACAGCCCTTCGGCGATGCCGAAGAGAAGGCCGGCCCGGTAGGCGTCGCCGCAGCCGGTCGGGTCCACCACCGCCGCCGCCTTCACGCTCGGAATATCGTACTGCTTCCCGCCGGCGTAGATGGTGGAGCCGTTGGCGCCCCGCGTCACGACGAACGCCTTCACCTTGCCGGTGAGTGAAGCAAGGGGCGTACCCGTGCGCTCGACGATCACGCGCGCCTCGTAATCGTTGGCGGCCACGTAATCGGCGGCGTCGATGAACGACAGCAGCTCCTCGCCGCTGAACAGCGGCAGTCCCTGGCCGGGGTCGAACACGAACGGCACGCCCGCCTCGCGGAACTGGCGCGCGTGCGCCAGCATGCCCTCGCGCCCGTCCGGGGCGACGATGCCGAGGCCGATGTCCTTTGCCTGGGTGACGTCGTTCAGGTGCGAATGGTTCATCGCGCCGGGATGGAACGCAGTAATCTGGTTGTCGTCCATGTCGGTGGTGATGAAGGCCTGCGCGGTGTAGCTGCCCGGCACCCGGCGCACGTGCTCGCGGGCGATGCCCATCGCGTCGAGCCGTTCCTCGTACGGACCGGCGTCCTCGCCGACGGTGGCCATGATCAGCGGCTCGCCGCCGAGCAGCTTCAGGTTGTAGGCGATGTTGCCCGCGCAGCCGCCGAACTCGCGGCGCATCTCCGGCACCTGGAACGACACGTTCAGGATGTGGATCTGGTCCGGCAGGATGTGCTCCTTGAACCGGTCGCCGAACACCATGATGGTGTCGAAGGCCATGGAACCGCAGATGAGTGTGCGCATTGCTCGACGGGCTGGAAGACGGGAGGCTGGATTATAACCCCGCGAGCGGCCCGGGCCGCCGGGCTCAGACGGCGCGCCGCAGCCGGCGCATCAGGACGCCCAGCAGCGGAATCTTCTCGTACAGCTCCTCGGCCGCGTCCCAGTAGTCGCGGTGGAAGCAGACCCGTCCGTCGGCAGCAAGCCGCAGGTAGCTCATGCCGCGGATGACCTGGACCTCGTGCGGCCGGATGCTGCGGAAGCGGAAGTGCATCTCCCACACCAGCGCCACGGTGTCGCCGGCGCCGATGCGCTCCAGGATCCGGAAGCGCGGCTCGTCGACCTGCTGGAACATGCGGCGGAAGATGGCCTGGATGTCGGCCAGCCGCCGCACCTCGTTGTGGGGGTCCTTGAAGTAGGCGTCCTCGGCGTAGTAGGCGCCCATCTCGGCCACGCTCTGCGGCGTGAGCGTTTCGAAGTAGGTGACGAGCTCGTCCAGGGTCGGCATCGTCACAACCCGGTGAACTTGCGCACGGCGGCAAAGTACCAGCGGTAGGGCAGGACCTCGAGCAGCTTGAGCCAGCCGGTGAAGCGCTTCGGGAAGTGGATCTCGAACCGGCCGGCCTCCATGCCGTCGGCGATGCGGCGCGCCGCCTCGTCGGCCTCGATCAGCGCCGGCATCCTGAACGTGTTCCTGTCCGTGAGCGGCGTGCGCACAAATCCCGGGTTGACGAGGTACACCGCCACGCCGCGAGGGGCGAGGTCGAGGTAGAGCGTCTCGGCCATGTTGATGAGCGCCGACTTGGTGGCGCCGTAGACGAGGCCGTTGGGCAACCCCCGATAGCCGGCGACGCTGGAGACCAGCACCAGCGCGCCGCGGCCGCGCTCCAGCATGGCCGGCAGCACGGTGGCGACGCCGTTGAAGGTGCCCATCAGGTTGATCTCCACTTCCTGGCGCGCGCCCTCCACCGGCACGTCCCAGGCGCGGGCCGCGGAGTACGTGCCGGCCATGAACACGACGACGTCAACGCCGTCCCAGGCGGCGCACAGCCGCTCGTAGGCGGCGGCGATCGTGCCGGGTTCGGTCACGTCGCCGGGCAGCGCCAGGGTCTGCGCCGACTCGCCGAGCACCTCGCGCAGCTTTTTCTCGCGCCGCGCCGTGCCCGCCACCCGGGCGCCGCGGCGCAGCAGTTCCCGCGCCAGCGCCGCGCCGATCCCCGCCGAGGCGCCGAGGATCCAGACCCGCAGCCCCTTCCAGTCGGTGATTCTCGGGTTCAGCGCCATGGCGACAGGATACGCCGCGCGGCGCGGCTCATGGCCGCTTGCGGAAGGCGATGGTGATGTCGGCGAAGCGGATGCCGAACTTGCGCATCTCGGTGCGGTTGAGCAGCGTCGCCTCGTCGACGAGGTACATCCAGTCGTCCATGTTCATTTCGTACCCGCCCTGCGCCGGCGGCAGCCTGAGCACGTAGTTCCACTGCAGCGCGTTGCCGTAGGCGCGGCCGGCGGCCTCGCCGACGACGTCGTGCGCCGTGCCCGTGTAGCGGTGCGCGTCGAGCTTCTTGACCGTCCAGACGCGTTTTTCCTTGACGCCGTCGGACCAGTCGAACGTTTCATCCAGCGTGCCGGTGTCGCCCTGCCAGCTTGCCTCGATGCGCACGTAGAAGCGGCGCAGCACCTTGCCCGAGCGGTCCTGCACCATGCCCCAGCCGTCGACGGTGCCGTTGAAGTAGCGCTGGAGATCGAGCACCGGCTTCTCGGCGGCGTAGTGCTCCGGCGCGACGCTGGCGCAGCCTGCCAGCAGGAATGCGAGCCCCGCGGCGAGCAGGGTCGCGAAGCGTCGAATCATGTCAGCCTCCGTTGGTTGCGGCCGCGCCCGCCGGGGCGGGCGCGAGCGGCGCCGCCATCAGCAGCGCGGCGGCGAGCGCCTTCAGGACGCACGGAATCAGCGCGTAGGCCGCCGCGAGCGCGGTCAGCGCCGCCGCGTCGTTGTCGCCGCCCGGCTGGTAGCCGGCGAGCGGCAGCAGCGGCAGCGCGATGCCGGCCGCGAGCGCGAGGTTGAGCTTGGTGACCAGCGACCAGAGGCCGAAATAACCGCCCTCCTGCGCCGGGCCGGCGCCGCCGCGGCCCCAGTCGATGACGTCCGCGAGGATCGACGGCGGGATCGCGAGGTCGGCGCCGAGGGCGAGCCCCGAGAGCGCGCAGATGACGAGAAACGCCGTGGTGTCGCCGCGGCCGAGCGTGAACGCCCAGACGAAGGCGACGATCGCGAGCACCATGCTGGCGAACCACGCGTTCTTCTTGCCGATGGCCTGCGCCAGCCGCACCCAGAACAGCATGCCGGCGGCGCCGGCGAGGAAGTAGACGGCGAGGAAGGCGCCCGCCATGTTCTCGGCGCCGAGGACGTCGTCGACGAAGAACAGCACCAGCGTGGCGGGAATCGACGCCGCGACGCCGCCCAGCACGAATACGGCGAGCAGGTGGCGGAAGCGGCGGTTGCCGAGCGCCAGGCGCAGGCTGCCGAAGACGGACGTCTCCGACGGCGCCGACGTCACCGGCCTCGGCGTGCCGCCGAGCGTGACGTGGCTCGCGATCAGCAGCAGCGGAATGAACAGGAGCGAGAACAGCGGCAGGCCGGACTCGCCGTCGCGCTTGAGCAGCTCGGGCGCCGCGGCGGCGATCAGCACGCCCACCAGGGCCAGGCCCTCGCGGGTGGCGGTCACGCGGGTGCGCTGGTGCGCATCGCGCGAGAGCTCGGCGCCGAGCGCCTGGTAACTGATGTTGGCGAGGCTGAACGCGAGGTAGACGACGAACAGCGTGCCGGCAAACCAGAGCGTCAGGTCGACGCCGGCCGGCGGGTTGAACAGCGCGTAGAAGCCCAGCGCCAGAAGCGGAACCGCCAGCATGACGAAGAACAGCCGCCCGTGCGGGCGCGCGGCGTAGCGGTCGGAAATATGGCCGAGCCAGGGGTCCTGCACCGCGTCGACGATCCGCAGCGCGAGCAGGATCAAGCCCATCGCCGCCAGGTTGACCCCGAGCGTGTCGCCGTAGAACTTCGGCGCGTGGACGTAGACCGGCAGCGCCGCCATCGCCAGCGGCAGCCCCAGCGCGCCGTAGGCGAGCAGGTCCCGCCGCGCGAGGATCATGTCCCGCCGAGCAGCGCGGCGCGCAGGCCCGGCTCGCGGGTGCCGGGCGAGAGCCAGATGCCGAAGAACGCCTGCGCGAACTCGGGATCGGCGACCTCGCCGATGAAGCCGCTGTTGCCGTAGAAGCGCACGCCCCGGCCGGGCACGTTGACCCCCACCAGCCGGTCGCCGGCCCGCACGTCCGGGAACACGCGCGCCATTTCGCGCTCCCAGCGGGCGAGGCGATCGGCGTCGCGCCAGCCGATGCGCCGGATCTCGTCGACGCTGCTCTTGACGATGCGGCTGCCGGCGATGTCGCGCTGGTAGCGGATGTCGAGCGCGAAAGGCTGGTCCATGGACCAGCGGCTGCCCGCCACCCAGAGCGTCGAATCGTAGATGGCGAGGCCGAACCACGTCAGCGTGCCCTGGCCCAGCGGCCGCAGCTGCGGCGCCGACTCCCGGATCGGCTCCGGCAGCGGCGGGTGCATCACGCTGGCGACCGCGGCGCCGGCGACGCTCGCCGCCAGGAGCCCGCTAAGGACGAGCGATTTCCACTTGCATGACATCGGTGTTCCTCGTGCGAAAGCCCGCCTCGCAGTAGGCGAGGTAGTAGTTCCAGATGCGCTGGAAGCGCGCGTCGAAGCCGAGCCGCTCGACCTCGGCCGCGGCGGCGTTGAACGCCTCCCGCCAGCGTCGCAGGGTCTCGGCGTAATCCATGCCGAAGCTGTACACGCCCCTCACCGCCAGCCCGGCCGCGCGCACCTCGGCGCCGAACACCGCCGGCGAGGGCAGCATGCCGCCGGGGAAGATGTACTGCTGGATGAAGTCCGGCGTGCGCCGGTACTGCTCGAAGCGGTGGCTGGCGATGGTGATGGTCTGCACCACCGCCCTGCCGCCGGGGCGCAAGGAGCGGCCGAGGGTGCGGAAGAAAACGGGCCAGTAGCGCTCGCCCACCGCCTCGAACATCTCGACCGAGACGACGTGGTCGTACTCTCCCTGCAGGTCGCGGTAGTCGCGAAACTCCAGCTGCACGCGCTCGGCAAGGCCGGCGCGCTCGATCCGCTCGCGCGCGTAGGCGAGCTGCTCCCGCGACACCGTGATGCCGTGGACGCGGCAGCCGCGCGTGCGGACGGCGTATTCGGCGAAACCGCCCCAGCCGCAGCCGATCTCGAGGATCGTGTCGCCCTCGGCCGGGGCGAGCCGCGCCAGGATGCGCTCGTACTTGGCGCGCTGCGCGTCCTCGAGCGAGCGGCGCGGATCGCCGTCGAACACCGCGCTCGAGTAGGTCATGCTCGGGTCGAGCCAGCGCCGGTAGAACTCGTTGCCGAGGTCGTAGTGGCGGTGAATGTTGCGTCGGCTGCCGCCGCGCGTGTTGGGGCGCAGCCAGTGGCGCAGGCGGTAGAGCGCGCGCATCCAGCCCTTGCCGGAGAGCGTCGCCTCGATGTCGTCCATGTTGAGCGCCGCCACCTCGATCAGCCGCGTGAGATCGGGCGTCGTCCAGTAGCCGCGGGCGTAGCCCTCGGCGAAGCCGATGTCGCCGGAGCGGACCAGCAGGCCGAGGCAGCGCCAGTCGGCGACCGCGATCTCCCCGTGGGGGCCGGAGGCCGAGCCGCGGAAGGTGTGGCTGCGCCCGTCGGGCAGCGTCAGACGCACGCTGCCGCACGTCATGCGCGAAAGCGCGGCGAACACGAGCCGCGCCGCCACCGGCAGGTCGGAGGTCAGGGGCGGCAGGGAATGGGCGGTGCTGCTCATTGCGTCACTTGCTCCACCGGAGGATGGGGTTTGCGGAAAAAGCGCGCGCCGCGCAGCCACAGCCTGATCGCCTGCCAGTGGATGCGCCCGATCACGGTGGCCGTCATCCACGGGTAGCGCACCAGCGCGCGCGCCAGCGCGCCGGTGGTGAACGGCCGCTCCCGGCCCGAGACCCACGTGTCCAGCAGCGGGCCCTCGGCGTCGGCGTAATCGATCCGCACCACGACGCGTCCGTTCCGGCGCAGGAAGCGAAAGCGGTAGCTTCCGTCGACGTCGAAAAACGGCGAGACGTGGAAGACCTTGCGGGCCCCGAGCGTGTCGCCGGGCCGGATCGGCCGGCGGTCGGCGTGCGCGACCAGATAAGTATGACTCTCCCCGAACGTATTGTTCACCTCCGCGAGCACGGCGCGCAGACCGCCGTCGCGGTCGTGGCAGTACCAGAAGCTGACCGGATTGAACACGTACCCCAGCACGCGCGGGAAAGTCTGCAGCCAAAGGGCTCCGTCTGCTTCCGCAGCGCCGTGCCGGGCGAGCACCTCGCGCGCCCACGCCGCCGCGGGCGTTCCGTCGCGGCGCCCGTGGTCGGCGTCGTGGTAGCTCAGCAGCCCGCGCCGGTTGACCCCGAACAGCGGGTGGCGCAGCGTCTGGACCGCCTCCGGGTCGAAGCCGACGAAGAACACCGGGTAGCGGAAGCGGTGCGCGAACGGCCGCCGGCGGGCGTGCCCCACTTCGCCGAAGCAAACCGCCGCGCGCGCGCCGCTCATGCGCTCACCCGCGTCTCGACCGTCCACGGCACCTCGGCCCCGAGCCGCTCCACCACCGCCAGCGCGGACTTGACCCCGTCCTCGTGGAAGCCATAGCCGAGCCAGGCGCCCGCGAACCAGGTGCGGTTCAGGCCCTGCAGCGCCGCCGCGCGCGCCTGGGCATCGATGGCGGCCTGGTCGAACAGCGGGTGCGCGTAGTCGAACTCGGCGATGACCGTTTCCGCGGACGGCTCGCGCAGCGGGTTCAGTGTCACGATGACCGGCTTGCGGAACGGCAGCGGCTGCAGGCGGTTGATGAGGTAGCTCACGCACACCCCGCGCGCGCCGTCGGCGTCGCGTCCTGCGGTGTAGTTCCATGCCGCCCACGCCGAGCGGCGGCGCGGCAGGAAGCTCGCGTCGGTGTGCAGCACGGCACGGTTGGGCTGGTAGCGCACCGCGCCGAGCAGCGCTCGCTCCGCCTCCGTCGCGTCCGCGAGCAGGGCCAGCGCCTGGTCGCTGTGGCACGCGAGGATGACTTCGTCGAACCGCTCGGCCCGGCCGAAGGCGTCGCTGACGGTGACGCCGTCGACGCCGCGGACCACGCGCGCGACGGGCGTGGACAGGCGCACGTCGCCGATCGCGGGCAGCATCCTGCGCACGTAGTCGCGGCCGCCGCCGGCGACGGTGCGCCAGCGCGGCCGGTCGTTGACCTGCAGCAGGCCGTGGTTGTGACAGAACTGCAGGAAGGTCGCGAGCGGAAAATCGAGGATGCGGGAGGCGGGCGCCGACCAGATCGCGGCCGCCATCGGCACCAGGTACCAGTCGCAGAAGCCGCGGCCGTAGCACTCGCGCCGGAGGTAGTCGGCCACCGTCCCGGCCGGCACGGCGCCGCGCGTGACGAGCGCCGTCGTCTCGCGGTTGAAGCGCAGGATGTCGCGCAGCATGCGCCAGAACGCCGGCCGCGCCAGGTTGGCGCGCTGGGCGAACACGGTGGCGAGGCTGCTGCCGCACCACTCCAGGTCGTCGTCGTCCGCGCGGACCGAGAACGACATGTCGGACTCGGCCCAGCGCACGCCGAGCGCCTCGAAGATGGCGATCAGGTTCGGGTAGGTGCGGTCGTTGAACACCAGGAAGCCGGTGTCCACCGGCGCGGTGACGCCGTCGACGGTGACATCCCCGGTGTTGGTGTGACCGCCCGCGTAGGCTGCCGCCTCGTAAAGCGTGACGCGATCGCGCGCGGACAGCAGCCAGGCGGAGGTCAGCCCGGCGACTCCGGCGCCGACGACGGCAATGCGGCGGCGCTCGCCCACGTCAAGCGTCCTTGCGGTGCTCGATCAGCGCGTACGCCGAGTGGTTGTGGATCGATGACGTACTTCTCGTCCGGGCGCTTGAGCAGCCCGTAGACCTGGCACGAGGCCTCTTCCTCGGCGATGCGCACCAGCTCCTCGATCGCCATCGACCCCGCCAGCTCGGCGGCGATGCTGATGTGGGAACGCTGGTTGTGCGCGCCGTAGTCGGAAATCTCCTTCGAGCACGGGCACAGGCTGGTTACCGGAACGGTCACCTTGAGCGTGAGGCGGAACTCGCCGCTCGCCAGCGTTTCCCCGCGCAGCGTGACGTCGTGGTCGAGCAGGCTGCTCACGCCGGAGATCGGCGCGGTCTTGCGCACGAAGTACGGAAAGCGGATCTCGATGTGCCCGGTGGTGGCCTGCA
>CAZGTK010000002.1:0-27687 GCA_964528415.1 uncultured Burkholderiales bacterium
CTGTTCCTGTCGCAGGCGGCGGCGGGCGAGCTGCGCGGGACGCGCGGGTGCGTCGTCAACATCACGGACATCCACGCCGAGCGGCCGATGGGAAGCTATCTGGTCTACAGCATCGCCAAGGCCGGACTCGCCGCGCTGACGCGGGGTCTCGCGCGCGAGCTCGGGCCCGAGGTGCGCGTGAACGGCGTGGCGCCCGGCGCGATCATCTGGCCCGAGGACGACGAGTGGCACGACGGCAAGCTGCAGGCCGAGATCCTGGACACGGTTTTCCTGAAACGTATCGGCGAGCCGGACGACATCGCCCGCGCGGTCGCCTTTCTGGTCTGCGACGCTCCCTACGTGACCGGCCAGATCCTCGCGGTGGACGGCGGCCGCAGCGTAAGCCTTTGATTCCGCCGTTCCTTCCGCGCTCTTAGCGCAAAGCCCAAGCAATTGATAGAATAAGCGTTTTCCGCGGCCGCCGGCCGCGGTATCGCCGACGGATCACGCCATGAAATTTCGCCCGAGCCAAAAGATCTCCACGTTCTACCCGCCCCAGCGCACGCTGATGGGACCCGGTCCCTCCGACATCCATCCGCGCGTGCTCTCCGCGCTGTCGCGGCCGACCATCGGTTATCTCGATCCCGTGTTCGTCGGCATGATGGACGAGCTGAAGGCGATGCTGCGCTACGCGTTCCAGACCGCCAACGAGGTGACCTTCCCGGTCTCGGGGCCCGGCTCGGTGGGCATGGAGATCTGCTTCGTCAACATGGTGAACCCGGGCGACAAGGTCATCGTGTGTCGCAACGGCGTGTTCGGCGGACGCATGATCGAGAACGTCGAGCGCTGCCAGGGCGTGCCTGTCGTCGTCGAGGACACGTGGGGCGAGCCGGTCGATCCGCAGAAGGTCGAAGACGCGATCCGCAGGAACCCGGACGCGAAGATCCTCGCCTTCGTCCACGCCGAAACCTCCACCGGCGTGATGTCGGACGCCCGCGCATTGTGCGAAGTCGCCCGCCGGCACGGGCTGATGACGATCGTCGACACCGTCACGTCCCTCGGCGGATCGCCGGTGCTGGTGGACGAGTGGGGCATCGACGCCTGCTACTCGGCGAGCCAGAAGTGCCTCTCGTGCACGCCCGGCCTCTCGCCCGTCACCTTCAGCGACCGCGTCGTGAAAATGGTCAAGGCCCGCACCGAGAAGGTGCACAGCTGGTTCCTCGACCTCGGCCTCCTGCTCACCTACTGGGGCGACACCACCCGCACCTACCACCACACTGCGCCCACCAACAGCCTTTACGCGCTGCACGAGTCGCTGCTCATGCTGCAGGAAGAGGGCCTCGACCGTGCCTGGGCGCGGCATCGTCGCAACCACGAGGCGTTGAAGGCCGGCCTGGAGACGTTCGGGCTCGATTTCCTGGTCAGGCCGGAGTACCGCCTGCCGCAGATGAACGCGGTCAAGGTGCTGCCGGGCATCGACGAAGCCGAAGTCCGCCGCCGCATGCTCCAGGACTACAACCTCGAACTCGGCGCCAGCCTCGGCGATCTCAAGGGCAAGATCTGGCGTTTCGGCATCATGGGCTACTCCTGCAACATGCAGAACGTGATGCTGTCGCTGTGCGCGCTGGAGACGGTGCTGGCGGACATGGGCGTCAAGGTGGAGTTCGGTGCCGCCGAATCCGCCGCCTACCACGCGTACGCCGCCAATCCGCAGCCGATGCGCGCGGCGGAAGCCAAGGCGGTCGCGGCCTAGACCCGGCCGCGAGCGACGAACGGGCGCGCCGGAGGCGCGCCCTTTTTTGTTTGTTTCGCTTCGCAATCCGCGCGAAAACCGCGCTGTTTCGATACGAAACGGGCGCCTGCCGAGGGCTTTTGGCTTGTCGGCAGGCCAATGTATTCATTGAGAAAAGCGTTTTCCGTACTGGCGAAATCGGCTGGTATGGATCATGCTGAAATGATTGGGCCGTATCAGTTCCCGTGGTTCGCCAAGGAGGCAATCCCATGTCCAGAAACGCAGCCGAGTGGGCGCAGCGCCCGAAGTTTCCCAACACCCACTACGTGGACACCCGCGTGTACACGAGCGAGGAACTGTTCCGCGAGGAGCAGGAGAAAATCTTCAACAAGACCTGGATCATCGCCTGCCACGAGAGCGAAATCCCCAACGCCTACGACTACCGCACGTTCCAGCATCCGGGCGGCGAGAACATCATCGTCATCCGCGGCGACGACGGAAAGATCCGCGCCTTCTACAACATCTGCCCGCACCGCGGGAACGTGATCCTGTACGACCCGTCCGGCAACGCCAAGCGCATGACCTGCATCTTCCACGCGTGGTCGTTCGACTGCCGCGGCAACTGCATCGACATCTCGCGCGGCAAGGAGGGCTTCCAGGACCGCCTCGACATGAAGGACGTCGGCCTGCGCGAGGTGCGCTGCGAAATCGGCTACGGCGGCTTCGCCTGGGTCAACGTCGACGACGGTGCGCCGTCCCTCAAGGAATACATCGGCGACGCGCTCGGCATGCTGGAGCCCAACATGCAGGAGCCGATGGAAGTGTTCCACTACCACAAGGCCGTCGTGAACGGGAATTACAAGCTGTGGCACGACACCAACAGCGAGTTCTACCACGACTTCGTGCACTACTTTAACCGCATCACCGGCATGCTCCAGCCCGGCTACTTCGATCGCAAGTACACCGGCTATCCCAACGGGCACGCCTCGGTGGGCTCGATGGAGATCAAGTACGACAAGTACGAGGGCAGCAAGGAGCGCAAGGTCGGCTGGCCGGGCCTCGCGCCGGGCGGCTGGGTCCTGATCGACATCTTCCCGGGCATGACCTACAACCTGCGCACCTCGGTGCTGCGCATCGACACGGCGATTCCGCTGGGGCCCAACAAGACCATCATCGAGTTCCGCGGCCTCGGCCTGAAGAGCGACGACGAGGAGACGCGCCGGCAGCGCATCTTCGATCACAACACCATCTGGGGACCGTTCGGCCGCAACCTGCACGAGGACCTGCTGGCGGTGCACGGCCAGGGCATCGCCATGCGCGACCAGCAGACCGACAGCCGCTGGGTGCTGCACGGCCGCGAGGAGAACATGACCATCCACGACGAGGGCGGCATGCGCCACTTTTACGCGGAATGGGGCAAGCGCATGGGCCGGCCGGCGTACGACCCGTACGGCGACCGCGGCGCCGCCGGCAAGGCCGCGGCGGCCTGATCACCACGACGAATTCCCCGCCGGCGGCGTACCGGCGGGGACAGTGCCCAATCGAGGAGAGACCATGAGTTCGAGGACCGATGTCGAGGAGCTGATCTACAAGTCCTGCATGCTGCTCGACGAAAAGAACTGGAAGGGCTTCCTGGACCTCTGCGAGCCCGAGTTCCGCTACACCGTGACCACCACGAGCCCGGAGATCCGCAAGGACATGACCTGGCTCGATCACGACAAGAGCGGCATGCAGACGCTGTTCAACAACCTGCCCCGGCACAACAGCGACCATTCCCCCATCACGCGCCACGCGACGGTCTACAGCGTGAAGATGGACGACAAGAACGGCACGGCGGACGTGATATCCGCGTTCCAGGTGTACCGCACCGAGCTCGACGGCGGGGCCACCGAACTTTTCGCCGTCGGCAAGTTCCATGACACCGTGAAGCTCAATGGCAAGGGGGCGACGCTGGTCAAGCGCAGCGTCAAGCTCGATACGCGCCAGCTGGGAATCGGCTACCACATTCCGTTCTGACGCGCGCAGCCGCGGCGACGACAACAACAACGCCGCGTTCGAGGAGGAGGATGAAAGTCCAGGTCAACGCCCGCAACCGGGCGTATCAGTTCGATTGCGCCGGCGGCGAGAAGATTCTTCTCGCCGGGCTGCGCAGCGCCGTGGAGCTGCCCTACGAGTGCGGCACCGGCACCTGCGGCACCTGCAAGGCCAAGCTGATCGAGGGCGAGATCGAGGATCGCTGGCCGCAGGCGCCCGGCGCCAAGCTGCTCAAGACGGATCAGGGCGAGTTCCTGATGTGCCAGTGCGTGGCGAAGGGTGACGTCGCCATCGAGGTCGCGAATTTCGTCTACGGCACCGATCCGGGCGCCTGCGTTCCGGCTGCCTGCGAAGGCACCGTGACCGAGTGCCGCAAGCTCACGCACGACGTGACGGCGTTCTCGGTGAAGCTGGACCGGCCGATGGACTTCGACGCCGGCCAGTTCGTGCTGATGGAAGCGCCGGACGTGAAGGGCTACCGGGGCTACTCGATGGTGAATTTCGAGCGCCAGAGCGCGCGCCTCGATTTCGTCGTCAAGCGCAAGGCCGGCGGCGGTTTCTGCGACTGGCTGTTCGATGGCAATCCGGCGGACGCCCGGGTGAAGCTGTTCGGCCCGCTCGGCAAGGCCACGTTCTATCCCGGCCTGGCGAAGAACATCCTGTGCATCGCCGGCGGCAGCGGCATTGCCGGCATGATGTCGATTCTCGAGCGGGCGACGCAGGAAAAGTACTTCCGCCAATACAAGGGCAGTCTTTTCTTCGGCGTGCGCACGATGCGCGACGCGTTCTACCTCGACGAGCTGGCGGCGTTCCGCCGCCAGGCCCCGGAGAACCTGGCCATCACGATCGCGCTCTCCGACGAGGAGGTGCCGGCTTCGGCGGCGGCCGCTCATCCCGACCTCGCGTTTGCCCACGGCCTCGTGCACGAGGTCGCCGCCCGGGAGATGGAGGGGAAGTACCAGAACGTGCGCGCCTACCTCGCCGGCCCGCCGCCGTCGGTCGAAGCGGCGATCCGCGTGCTGCTGCTGAAGGCGAAGCTCGCCACGGACAACATCCGTTACGACAAATTCAGCTGAGGAGATCGTGATCAAGAAAAGGGTGTGCCGGGCCGACGAGGTCGCGGCGGGCGGGATCAAGGAGGTGGAGGTGGAGCCGGGCCTGAAGGTGCTGGTCGCCAACTCCGGCGACGGGTATTTCGCCTGCCAGGCCGTCTGCCCGCATCAGGACGTGCCCCTGTGCGAGGGCCTGTTCGACGGCTCCGTGCTCACCTGCCACATGCACCTGTGGCAGTGGGACATCCGTACCGGCGCGCCCCAGGGTCTCGCGGAGGCGCCGCTGCAGACCTTCGACGTCACGGTCGAGGACGGCACCGTCTACCTCGCGCCCCCCAACGTCCTGGGCTCCTCGGAGCTTTTCTCCGGCCTGCCGGCCGAGACGCTGGGCCGCCTGTCGGGGCTGGGCCGCAGCGAGACCTTCGAGGAAGGGGAGACGCTCTACACCGTGGGCGACCCCGCCGAGAACATCTACATCCTGGAATCGGGCCGGGTTGAGTTCCTGCTCGGGCGCGACGACCGCACCAGTCCGGCCGGCTTCGTGCTGCGCAAGGGCGAGGTGTTCGGCTGGGCGGCGCTTCTGGAGAGCCAGCCCAAGCGCATCGCGCGCGCGACGTGCCTGGAGAAATCCTCGCTCATCCGCATGAACGGTCGCGAGGTGCTGAAGGTGCTCGAAGGAGACCCCGGCGCAGGCTACGTGGTGATGCGGCGCCTCGCCGAACTCGTGGCGCGCTACCTGAGCGCCTCGGGCGCCAAGTAGGAAGATTTCAGGGCAGGAACCATCGCGGATCGAGAAAGGCCGCGAGGCAGCAGCAGAGACGGGTGCGCAACATCGCACTTTCAACCACCAACGGAGGGCATGATGAAGACGAGACTTACGAGGACCTGGCGGTCGACGACCAAGCTGATCGCGGGCGCCGCCGGCGCGGCGATGCTGGGATTGTCCGCATCCGCGTCGTTTGCGCAGGCGACGCTCAATTTCGGCAAGCCGGGCGAGCCGGTCAAGCTGGTGGTGGGTTACCAGCCCTACTACACGGAGTCCTGGTCGGGCGTCGTGATGCGCGGCAAGAAACTCTACGAGAAGTACCTGCCGAAGGGTTCCGAGGTCGAGTTCCAGATCGGCCTGCAGGGTGCGATCATCGTCAACAACATGCTGGCCGGCAAGCAGCACATCGGCTACATGGGGGACATGCCGGCGATCGTCTCCACCACCAAGACGCAGCAGGCCGACATCCGGCTCGTCGGGGTGCTGGGCCTGGGCTTCGACCAGTGCAACATTTTCCTGGCGCGCAAGGACGCTCCAGACATGAGCCCCAAGGACGCGCTCAAGTGGCTTGACGGCAAGCAGGTCGCGGTGCCGAAGGGCAGCTGCACCGACCGCTTCGCGCAGGCGGTCTTCAAGAAGGAGAACGTTAAGCCGGCCGCCTACCTCAACCAGAACATCGAGGTGATCACCAGCGGCTTCCGCGCCGGCAAACTGGACGCGGCGGTCATCTGGGAGCCGACCGCCTCGCGCATCGTCGAAGAGGGGCTGGCCAAGCGCGTTGCGTCGGGCTTTACCGCCAATGAGAACGACGGCGGTTTCCTGGCGATGCGCGCCGACCTGATCGAGCAGCGGCCCGACGTGGTGAAAGCGTGGATGAACGCCGAGTTGGATGCGCAGCTGTTCCTGGCCGATCCGAAGAACGCCAAGGAGATCATCGACATGGCGATGGCGCAGACGACCGGTTTCCCGCGCGAGGCGATGACGCGGGCGCTGTACGGGGCCTACCCCGACCAGACGCAGCCGCTGCGCTTCACCATGCCGTTCACGTTCACGCCGGAATCCAAGGATCTGCTGAACAAGGCCACGGCGTTCCTGTACGAGCTTAAGACCATCAGCACGCCGACGCTGCGTCCCGAGGCGGTCATGCCGCAGTTCGCCGATGAGGCGTTGAAGGCACGCGGCCTCACGGCGCCGATCGGCAAGGTGCCGGTGCTGGCCGAGTTGCCCAAATAACGACGGGAACGGGAGCGCCGCGCTGGCGCTCCCGCCACCGCGGCCCGGGCTGGTCCGCTGGGCCGGTCAATGAACGGAGGAGACCGACGGCATGGAACTCGCCAGCAGTACCCAGCAGGGCATTGAGGATATTGCCTTGCTAAAGCGCGCGATGCCTTTCCAAGTCATGCCCAACGGCATGCTGGAGAGAATCGCCGCCGCGGCGCGGCGCGTCAACTATCGAGCCGGGGAGCTGATTTACGAGCGCGGCGAGCGTGCCGACGATCTCTACGTCATCATTTCCGGCGAAGTGGAGCACATCCTCGGCCCCGGCGCCGGCGCCACCAATCTGCTGCGCAATCTGCAAGCGGGCGAGGTGTTCGGCTGGGCGGCGCTGCTGAAGAGCCAGCCCTACCGGCTCGCCAAGGCCACCGCGACGCGGGACACCGAGTGCCTGGCCATCAGCACGCAGACGCTGCTCAGGATCCTGGAGTCGGAGCCCGAGACCGGCAACGTGGTCATGAGCCGGTTCGCCACCATGATCACGCGGGACTACTCGGTCCCCGACTGGGTCGCGAAGGTCAAGCCGATCGAGCGCCGCGAGCAGCCACGCAATCTTACCGGCATGGCGCTGACGATGTTCCGCCTCGCCCAGTGGCTGAAGAGCCCGCGGCCGTATCTGATGTTCATCGGCTTTTCGCTGTTCCTCGGCTTCTGGTACCTGGCGGTCGAGGTCTGGAAGCTGCCGCGCTTCGAGCAGATGCCGGGGCTGACCCAAGTCGTGACCGAGTGGGTGAGCCGCGATCCGGTCTACGGCCTGTCGATTTTCACCCCGGAGTACTACCAGCACATCTGGGTCAGCTGCCGGAGGGTGTTCATCGCGTTCTTCCTGGCCACGTTTCTCGGCGTTCCGCTCGGACTGTTCATGGGCTGGTCCACCAAGTTCAAGGAATACGTGTTCCCGGTGTTCGAGATGCTGCGGCCGATCCCGATCCTGGCCTGGGTGCCGCTCGCGATCCTGATGTTCACGGGCCTCGAGACGCCGGTCATTTTCTTGGCGTTCCTGGCGTCGTTCTACGCCACGGCGCTCAACACGATGCTGGGTGTGCAGTCCATTGACGAATCGTATTTCCGCGCGGGCTACTGCCTCGGCGCGAGCCGCTGGCAGGTTTTCCGTCACGTCATCGTCCCCGGGGCGATGCCGTTCATCTTCACCGGCTTGCAGATCTCGGTTGGCGTGTGCTGGTTCTCGCTGGTCGCCGCCGAGATGGTATCGGGGCAGTTCGGCCTCGGCTACGTCATCAACAACTCGTACACGACGGTGCGCTACCCGACGATCATCATCGGCATGATCACGCTCGGCGCCGTCGGTTACGTCACCAGCGCGATGGTGCGGATAGCGGGGGATTACATGATGCAGTGGCGCGTGCGAGAGCTGGCTCTTGGAGGGAACGCATGATGCGGGAGCCGGCTGCCGATTTCCAGCCGTCGAGCCGGACGGGCAAGGGCGCGATCCGGATCGACGACGTGGTGAAGATCTACGACCCGGAGGGCGCGGCGGTGATGGCCGTGGATCACTGCTCGCTCGACATCGCGCCGGGCGAGATCTGCATGATCGTGGGGCCTTCCGGCTGCGGCAAAACGACGCTGCTCAACGCCATCGCCGGATTCCACAGCATCAATTCCGGGTCCATCCACCTGGACGGCGAGCTGCTGTGCGGGCCCGGCAGGCCCAAGGCGGAGCCCGGCCCGGACCGCATCGTCGTGTTCCAGAACGGCGCGCTGTTTCCGTGGAAGACGGTGCTCGACAACGTCGCCTTCGGGCCGGTGATGCAGGGCAAGCTCTCGCAGAAGGAGGCCTACGAGAAGGCGCGCGGCATGATGGCCGACGCCGGCCTGTCCGGCACCGAGCAGAACTTTCCCGGGGAGATCTCCTCGGGGGTGCGGCGGCGCGTGGAGATCGTGCGCGCGCTGATGAACGATCCGCGCGTGCTGCTGCTGGACGAGCCGTACCGCGCGCTGGATTCGCTGACCAAGTCGGTGATGCACGAGGCGCTGCTGGAGATCTACTACAAGAACAAGGTCACGATCTTCTTCATCACCCACGACCTCGAGGAGGCGATCTTCCTCGGTCACCGCGTGGTGATCATGACCACGCGGCCCTGCAAGCCGAAGAAGATCCTGGACGTGGACATTCCGCACCCGCGCGACTACGGCGTGCTCACCACGCCCCGTTTCCGGGAACTGATGGACGAGACCATCGAGGCCGTGCACGAGGAGGCCCTCAAGGCCTTCGCCGCCGGCGAGAAGGAGGGCTGAGACGTGGCCAACCTGAAAAAGACGCTGCTGAACCGGACGGTGATACGCGGTGTCATCTCCGTCATCGTGTTTCTGGTCCTATGGGAAGTGGGCTCGCGCTGGAAGGACTGGTTCGGCTTTCAGCTTCCCTGGATCGGCGCCGTGCCGCCGCCCACGGCCGTCATGGGAGCCTGGTGGGGGCTGCTGACGGACCTGGGGTACTGGCAGAGCTGGTACTCCAGCACGGTGCGCGTGTTCGGCGGCTTCATCGCCGCGATGGTGGTCGGCATCCCGTTCGGGCTGATGATGGCGATCAGCCGCAGCGCGTACGGCGTGATGTTCCCGCCGTTCGAGGTGCTGCGGCCGATTCCGCCGCTCGCGTGGGTCCCGGCCTCGATCATCTTCTGGCCGACCCAGGAGCTTTCGATCATGTTCGTCACCTTCCTCGGCGCGTTCTACACGATCGTCATCAACGTGCTGGGCGGAGCCAAGTCGATCGACGTGCGTTACTTCCAGGCGGCGCGGTCCATGGGCGCCACCGGCTGGGACGTGTTCCGGCGCATCATTCTCCCGGGCACGCTGCCGTCCATCGCGGTGGGATCCGCGGTGGGCATGGGCATCACCTGGGAAGTCGTGGTGGCGGCGGAGATGATCTCCGGCGGCGGCAGCCAGATGGGCGGCGCCGGCGGCGGTCTTGGCTTTTTCATCTGGAACTCCTATCTGGGAGGGTCCTATGAGCAGATCGTCGTCGGCATGATCTCCATCGGCATCGCCGGCTACATCTCGAGCGAAATCCTGCGCAAGCTGGGCGAGGTGTCGACGCCCTGGCTGCGCACCCGCTGAACCGGAGGACAAGCTTAAATGGCCAGCGTCGTCAAACAGACCGGCACCGCCAAGCTCGGCAAGATCGAGGCCGGCGAGATCGAGGTCAGCAACGTCGCCAAGTCCTACGGCATCAACGAATTCGCCAAGGACGTGGTGAAGGACTGCTCGTTCACGGTCCAGCGCAACATGCTGACGGTCATGATCGGCCCGTCGGGCTGCGGCAAGAGCACCCTGATCCGCCTGTTGGCCGGCTTCGAGCGTCCGACCTCGGGCAGCGTCATGATCGACGGCAAACCGGTCACGGGGCCCGGCCGGGACCGGCTGGTGGTGTTCCAGGAGACGGCGCTGTTTCCCTGGATGACCACCTACGACAACATCATGTACGGTCCGCGCGCGCGCGGCGAGGACGACGCCAAGGCGAAGGAACTCGCCGAGTTCCTGCTCGACAAGGTGGGCCTCACGCAATTCCGCAAGAAATATCCGAGCCAGCTCTCGGGCGGCATGCAGCGGCGTTGCGAGCTGGCCCGCGCGATGATCAACAACCCGTCGGTGATGATCCTCGACGAGCCGTTCCGCGGCCTCGACGCCATGACCAAGGAGCTGATGTGGGAGTACTACGCGGCGCTGTTCGAGGAGACGCGCCGCACCAACTTCTTCGTCACCACGGACATCGACGAGGCCATCTTCCTCGCCGACCGTCTGCTGATCATGACCAACATTCCGACGCGCGTGCGCGCCGTTCTGGAGGTGAACGTCCCGCGGCCGCGCAAGCTCAAGGACATCATCGAAGACGACCGCGCCAACGACGTGAAGATGGAGGCGCTGTCGCTGCTGCACGAGGAGGCGATGAAGTCCTTTGCCGGCGGCAGCAAGGCGGCGGCCGATTTCGTCGACGCCTACACGCGGCGCGTGGCGAAGCGCTGAGTGCTGGGAGCGCTGCTCAGCCGCGAGGTCGTCATCGGCCTGGCCATCGCCGGGGCGGTGCTGGTGACGTTGTCTTCCACCATGGCCGGGCGCCTCGGGCCGCAGCGGGCGACGTGGCTCAACCGCGCGGGTTACGCGATTACCGGCGTGAGCGTGGTGATCTTCATCGTGATCGGGTTTCGGGGACCTGCCCAGTAGCGCGGACCGCGCGGGGCCCATTGGGGAGAGGGAAGCAGTGACGGCAAAACTGATCGACGGCAACGCGGTGGCGGCTAAGGTGCGCGCCGATTTCCGCGAGCGCATCCAGAAGCTGGCCGGAAAGGGCATCGTTCCCGGCCTCGCCGTCGTGATCGTCGGCGACAATCCGGCGTCCAAGGTCTACGTCGGCAAGAAGGCGAAGGCCTGCCACGACATCGGCATGCATTCCGAGGTTTGCCAGTTTCCGGCCGACACGCCCCAGGAGGAAGTGCTCAAGCGCGTGCGGGCGCTCAATGCCGATCCGACCATCCACGGCATCATCGTTCAGCTGCCGCTGCCCGCGCACTACGACATGCGCCAGCTGCTGGAGGCGATCGACCGCGACAAGGACGTCGACGGCTTCCACCTCTACAACGTCGGCGGCCTGGTCGCCGGCGGCACCGTCTTCCCGCCGTGCACGCCCTACGGCGTGCAGGTCCTGCTGGAGCACAGCGGCATCCCCATCGAGGGCCAGAACGTGGTGGTGGTGGGCGCCAGCAACATCGTCGGCAAGCCGATGGCGCTGATGCTGCTCGCCAAGGAGGCGACCGTCGCGATCTGCCACATCAAGACGCGCGACCTCGCCCAGTTCACGATCCTGGCCGACATCCTGGTGGTGGCGGCCGGCAAGCCGAACCTGGTCACGGCGCCGATGGTGAAAAAGGGCGCGGTGGTGATCGACGTCGGCATCAATCGGCTGCCGGACGGGCGCCTGGTGGGGGACGTGGACTTCGACTCGGTGAAGGAGAAGGCATCCTGGATCACGCCCGTGCCGGGCGGCGTCGGGCCGATGACCGTCACCATGCTGTTGGGCAATACCCTCGCGGCTGCGGAGCGTCAGGCGGAACGGGCCGGCGCCCGCCGGAGCGCGACGGCGCCCGCCTGACCGCCCGTCATTCGACCGCTTCCCGCGGACGCCGCTTGACCGGATCGTAGTAGGGCAGCCGGGCGACGCGCGCGCGCCCGCCGCCCGCGAGTTGGACCAGCGTTCCCGGGCAGGCGTCGGCGGCATCCACGTAGCCGAGTCCCAGCCGGCGCCCGAACAGGGCCGAGTCGGCGGCGCTGGTCAGCAGGCCGACGCCCGGTGCGATGACCGCGGCGGCCGGCGCACCGGCCGCGAGGGGCGCTTCCCGCAAAGGCAAGAGCCCGACGAGCCGACGTGATGCCGACGCGCGCGGACCGCGGGCGGCCGTGCCCTCGACCAGGCGGCCGAGCCCGATCTCCTCCGGCGACACCGGCAGCGCCAACTCGCGGGAGAACAGCACGAAGCCGCACTCGATGCGCAGCGCGTCGGCGGCCTCGAACCCGCACTCGAGCGCACCGGCGCTTCTGCCCGTTCTCATGAGCGCATTCCAGAGCCCGGGGCCGTCGCGCGCGGGCACGAAAACCTCGTAGCCGAGCTCGCCGCTGTAGCCGATGCGCGCGACGGTGCCGGCGATGCCGGCGAGGCGCGCCTCGGCGAAACGGAAGAACGGCGGAAGCGCGGTCGCGCCCAGCGCGCGCAGGAGTTCCGCGCTGGCCGGACCCTGGACGCTCAGCACCGCGCCGCGCAGAGGACGGATCGATACCTCGTGGCGCGACGCGCACCGCTCGAGCAGCGCGATGTCGCTGGGCCGGCCCGTGACGATGCGGTACCGCCCCTCGCCGAGATTCCATACGCTGGCGTCGTTGTGAACGCGCCCCTCGTCGGTCAGCAGCAGCGTGTAGCGAAGCTGGCCGGGACGAAGCCGGGCGGCGTCCCGCGTCTGCAGGCGGCCGAGGAACGCGAGGGCGCCGGAACCCTCGATGTCGAAGATCGCCATGAACGAGAAGTCGTAGATCCCTGCCGCACGGCGGGTCGCGCGCTGCTCGGAGAGCGGATCGCCGAAGCGCAGCGGCACCTGCAGTCCGGGCGTGACCTCGGCGAGCGGTACGCCGCGTGCGCGAAAAGCCGCGGTGAGAGGCGGTTCGGCTGCGGGTCGTTGTGAGACCATCGCTGGCGTTGAATCAGCAGCAGGTCACGACTGCGGCATCACTTGGGCCGGATGCGGCGGATCGCCGACTGCGCGGGACGACCGGCGGCTGCGTTCGCAGCGCCGAATTGACCGCAGAGACGCCGTGGCGCCGAGAACAGGATTTCACCGTCATGGACGCACACGCCGCCAGGGAAACGCCATCAGCAGGATGCGGAGAAGGCGTCCCTTCGCGTCGCTGGCCGTGACCGGGCGCCGACCTTCGCTGCGGCTGCGCGCCTCGGCGGCGGGAACGCGCCGCCCATCGGCACAGTCCGCTCAAAACCACCCGACGGCCCGGCCCAGCAACCCGGCGCCGACGACCACGCACAGCACGGCGACGAAGCGGCGCACGGTCTGGACGTTCACGGAATGCACGGCCTTCACGCCGATGACGACGCCGATGATCTCCGCCACCGTGACGATCGCGGCGAGGCGGAAGTCGATGACGCCGAACTTGAGGTTGCCGAGCGTTCCCGAGGCCGCCGCCAGGATCTGGATCACCTGGGAGGCGCCGATGGTGGGCAGCGCCGGGAAGCCGAACAGCACCATGATCGGCACCGACAGCGCCGGGCCGCCGACGCCGGTGAGCCCGGAGCCGAAACCGGAAACGCTGCCGATGCCGAGCAGCAGCGTGCGCTGGGCCGAGGGCCGGCCGTCAAAGGCGGCCCGCGGTGCGCCGTGCCACGAAGCCAACGTGTAGACGCCGGCGAAGATGATGATCCCGGCGAGAATGGCCCCGAGCGCCGGCGCCTGCAGCCGGGAGTTGGCCCAGGCGCCGACGAAGCCGAACACCGCCGCGCCGACGCAGACCGGCACCGCGAGGCCCCAGTCGATGCTGCCGCGCTTCTGGAACAGGTAAGTCCCCAACATGCCCGTGAACAGGAACGTGAACAGCGCCGTGGCCATCGCCTGATGGATGGGGAGGCCGGCCAGCGCCGTGAGGGCGGGAATGAGCAGGATGCCGCCGATGCCAACCGCGCCGATCAGCGCACCGACGACGACGGAGACGGCGAGCAGCAGGGCCAATGACAGGGACATGAAAGAAAAAGGCGCGCTTCAGTTGCCTGCAGCGCGCCGAGGACAGGGTAAGGCAAGTTGGAGGAGCATCACCCTGAAGCGAAAGCGGTCAGTTCCCCCGTGATCAGCAGTGTGAGCTGCTTCATCACGTGGTAGCCCATGCTGTGGTCGTGGTCCATGAGTTTGAGCAGCTCGTTGCCGTCGGCAGCGAGCACCTTGCACGGCGTGAGACAGAACGCGGTGGCGATGCGGCGCTGCGCGCGCTCCACCACGGCCGCCCAGCCGAATACCTGGCCGGAGCGGATCACCTCGCCGGCGGAGGCCTGGCGGCCGCCGCGGCCGATGGTGAAGCGAACCAGCCCGTCGACAAGGACGTAAAAGTCGGTCGCGCGGTCGCCGAGGTTGTAGATCTCGCTGCCCTGCGGGTAGTCCTCGACGCGGAACATCTGCGCAAGCCCGCGCAGCTGCTCCGTCGTCAGGTCGGCGAAGAACGCGCTGGTGCCCAGCGCGGTGCTGACGTCGGCCAGCGCCGCGCCGGCGCCGCCTCGACCTACTTCTTCCATCCCACCATCTCTTTGAACCGCTTGAGCTCGTCGTCCTTCATGAACACCGTGTGCTCCTTGGCCGGGTAGGCGCGGCTCTTCACGTCGGCCATGTAGTCCTTGTAGACCTGCTCGATGGTGGGGATCAGGTCGACGTAGACCTTGGAGTGCCGCGGCACGTGCTTCTCGTAGAGACGGAACAGATCCGAGCCGATGATGTGCACGCCATCGGCCGTGTTGCCCGCGCCGAGGCTGATGACGGGAATGTCCTTCAGCGCATCGGCCAGGTATTCGCAGACCTCCGAGGTGGTGACCTCGCACAGGATCGAGAAGCAGCCCGCGTCCACCATCGCCAGGGCGTCGTCGATCAGCTCCTTGGCGCGGTCCGCGGTCTTGCCCTGCGCGGCGAAGCCGCCGAGCTGCGGAATGCGCATCGGCGTGATGCCGATGTGGCCCTGCACCGGGATGCCGGCCTTGACGATGGCTTCCATGTATTTGGCATGGTGCTGGTTGCCCTCGCACTTCATGACCTCGGCGCCGGCCTGCGAGACGAACTTGGCCGCGTTGTCGACCGCCTGCTGCGTCGACAGGTGGAAGCTCATGTAGGGCATGTCCACCATGCGCAGCCCGTACTGCGAGCCGCGCTGCACGGCCTGCGACATGAACAGCACTTCCTCGAAGGAGACCGACGTGGTCGACTCGTGGCCGAACAGCACCATGCCGCCGGTGTCGGACACGCACAGGATGTCGACGCCGACGCGGTCGGCGACGATGGCGTTGGGATAGTCGTACACGGCCAACTGGACGATCGGCTCCCCGCGCTTCTTCTTCTCCAGAAGCATTGGAATCGTGACCTTCTTGCGCTTCTCGGGTGCCTTCTGCTCTGCCACGGTGTGTTCTCCTCTGGTCGTTCGGTTGTAGGTTTCGGCATCAGGCTTCAAAGCAAGCCATGTGCCTGTGGCCGGTGGCCATTAAGCCTATGTATTCAAGATCAAACCCCGATAGTGGGCGGGGAGCGGTCGCCGCTGCGGTTTCGCGCGGAAACATGCAGTTCCATCAGAAACACGCCTCGCGGGCGTCTACCGGCGCTGCGGCTCGGCGCGGCTGGCGCCGGGGCGGTACAGCCCCCAGCGGCGCCGCCGCATCCATAGCGCCTTGCGCCCGATGCCCAGCATCGCCGCCAGTTCCATCTCGCTGTGGCGGTCCTGGTAGCGGCGCACCACCTCGTGCATGTAGTCCTCCACCGTCAACGGGTTTTCCAGCAGGTCGGAGGCGCCCTGCGCGGGCGGCCGCTCGGCCGCGGTCTCGCCCTCGTCGTGCTGCAGCGTTGGGCCCTCGGCGAGAATGACGCTGCGCTCGATGAAGTTCTCCAGCTCGCGGACGTTGCCGGGCCAGTGGTAACCGTGCACGAACCGCCGCATCGGCTCGCTCATCCCGGTGATGCGCTTGCCGTGGCGGCGGGATTGCTCTTCGATGAAGTGCGCGGCCAGGATGTCGAGGTCGCGCCCGCGCTCCCGCAGCGGCGGCACGTTGATGGTGATGACGTTGAGCCGGTAATACAGGTCCGCGCGGAAATGGCCTTCGTCCATGGCCGACTTGAGGTCGCGATTGCTGGCGGCGAGGAAGCGCACGTCGGTGGCAAAGCTCTGCTTCGAGCCGACGCACCTGCCGCTCCTGCAGCACGCGCAGCAGCTTCACCTGCAGGTTGACCGGCATCTCGGTGATCTCGTCGAGGAACAGGGTGCCGCCGGCGGCCTCGCGAATCAGGCCCTCGCTCGCGCTCACGGCGCCCGTGTACGCGCCCTTGGCATGGCCGAAGAGCTCGGACTCCAGCAGGTCGTGCGGAATCGCGCCGCAGTTGATCGGCACGAACGGGCCCTCGGCGCGGCGGCTGCCGTAGTGGATCGCCTGCGCGACGAGCTCCTTGCCGGTGCCGCTCTCGCCGGTGATGAGCACGTTGGCATCGGAGTCGGCGACGCGGTCGATCATGTCGTGCACGCGGCGGATGCCGTCGCTCTCGCCGATCAGCTTGCGGCCGCCGAACATGCGCTTGAGGCTGCGCTTGAGCATGGCGTTCTCCTTGCGCATGCGCAGCTCGTCCATGGCCCGCTCGATCGAGAACAGGAAGTCGTCGTTGTTGAAGGGCTTGATGATGTAGTCGGTGGCGCCGGTGCGCAGCGCCTCGACTGCGCTCTCGATCGAGGAGAAGCTGGTCATCAGGATGACCGGCGTGTCCTGGTTGCTCTCGCGCAGCGTGCGGATGATGTCGATGCCGCTCACGTCGGGCAGCCGCAGGTCGCTGATGATGAGGTCGAAGTCCTGGTTGCGCGCGCGGTCGAGGCCGTCGGCGCCGCAGCCGACGAACTCGCTGGCGTAACCGGCCATGCGCAGCATGCACTGCACGCATTCGCCGATGCCGGCGTCGTCGTCGATCACCAGCACGCGCTCGTCGCGCTTCTGAAAAGTGAGGGTGGAATGGTTCATGGTCCCCGCCTCCACAGTGGCAGCTCGATGTAGAAACGCGCGCCCTTGCCCCAGGTGCTTTCGGCGCGCAGATGGCCGCCGTGCTCGTGCACGATCTCGTTGCTGATGGTGAGCCCGAGGCCGGTGCCCTCGCCGCGGGCCTTGGTGCTGAAGAACGGCTCGAACAGCTTGTCCAGGTGCTCGGGCCGGATGCCGGGGCCGTCATCCTGGATCATGACCTCCACGGTGCCGGACTCCAGGCAGCGCGTGGTGATCAGGATGCGGCCGTTGCCTTCCATCGCCTGCACGGCGTTGGAGATGATATTGAGGAAGACCTGCTGCAGCTCGCGGGCGTTGCCGCGCACCAGGGCCTGCGGATCCTTGTGATGCTCGACCGCGACGGCGCCGAAGCGGCGCTCATGCCGCGCGAGGCTCAGCGCCTCGTCGACAACCGGGTCCACCGCCAGCGGGCGCTTCGGCTCCGCGGCCGCGCGCGAGAAACCGGACAGGTCGCGCGAAATGTCGAGGATGCGCCGCACGTTGCTGCTGATGCTGGCCAGCCCGCGGCGCAGCACCTCGGGGTCCGCGCCGGTGTCCTTCTCGAGGATCTGCAGCATGGAGTAGATGGCGGCCAGCGGGTTGCTGATCTCGTGGCAGACACCGGCGAGCATGAATCCCAGCGAGGCGAGCCGGACGGTCTGCGCGTTTTCCGTCTCCAGCCGGTGCACGCGCGTCTCGTCCACCGCCAGCAGCAGCGTGAAGCCTTCCAGCGGGCGCAGCAGCAGGCGCTCGTGCCGGCTCTCGTCGTTGCCCTCGAGGGTGACCACGGTATCCAGCCCCGTCCAGGGCGGCGCTCCCGGCAGCGCCGCGCGCCACGCCGGCGACACCTCGCCGAGAGCGCGCGGCAGCGGGGCGACGATCTGGCATCGCTTCATGGCCTCCCGGTTGGCCAGCGTGACGCGGCCCCCGCCGTCGAGCAGCATCGCCGGCCACGGCAGACCCTCGAGCAGCGTCGCGAGATCGGGAAGGGTGCGGATTCCGGAGCGCGCCATGATCGTCTCCGGTCAGGCCGAGGCCGCCGTCGCCGGCGCAGGCGGCAGGCGGCGCTCGTCGATCGGCCAGCACAGCGCCGCCGCCGCCAGGCTCAGTGCGATTGCGGCCCACCAGACGAGCTGGTAGGAGCCGAACGCGTCGAACACGTAGCCGCCCAGCCAAGCGCCCAGGAACGAGCCCACCTGATGGCCGAGGAAGGCGATGCTGAACAGCGTGCCGAGCTGCGCGACGCCGAAGATCTGGGCCACCAGGCCGTTGGTGAGCGGCACGGTGCCGAGCCAGGTGAAGCCCATCACCGCCGCGAAGACGTACACCGAAGCCTGCGTCACGGGAAGCGCCACCAGCGCCAGGAGCGCGGCGGCGCGCGAAAGATAGATGAGCGCGAGGATGTTCTTCTTACTCCAGCGGCCGCCGAGGGCGCCGCAGGCGACCGAGCCGACGATGTTCATGAAGCCGATGATGGCGAGCGCCGTCATGCCGGCGATCGCCGGCAGGCCCTGGTCGATCACGAATGCCGGCAGGTGGATCATGATGAAGATGGTCTGGAATCCGCAAACCAGGAACGAGGCGGTCAGCAGCCAGAAGCCGCGATGGCGGCCGGCCTCGCGCAGGCCGGCGCCGAAGGCGAGCGAGGGCTCGCTGACGGCGCGCGCCGGCCGCCCCGCCAGCGCCGCGGCGAGCGGCACGATCAGCGCCGAGGACGCCGCCATCACCAGCAGGGCCCACTGCCAGCCGACGCCGGCGATGAGGAACTGCCCGTACGGCAGCATCGCGAACTGGCCCAGCGAGCCGCCGGCGCCGACGACGCCAAGCGCGAGGCTGCGGCTGCGGTCGCTGAAGGCGCGGCCCACCACCGCCATGACGACGCCGAAACTCGTGCAGGCGAGGCCGATGCCCACGACGAGCCCGGCGCTCAGCGTGAACTCGGCGCCCGAGCCGGAGTAGGCCATCCAGGCGAGCCCCGCGGCGTAGAGGATGCCGCCGCCGGCCAGCACGCGCCCCGCGCCGTAGCGGTCGGCGAGGGCGCCGACAAAGGGCTGGACCAGACCCCAGACGAGGTTCTGCAGCGCGATGGCGAACGCGAATGTCTCCCGCCCCCATCCCAGGTCCGACGTCATGGGGGGCAGGAACAGGCCGAAAGTCTGGCGTGTCCCGAGGGCCAGCAGCAGAATCCCGCTGCCGCACACCAGGATGGCCGTGCGGCTGCGCGGCGCGACGTTCAAGAAACTCCTCCTTGCCGACTAGGGCATTCGCGGCCGCTGCGGCGGCCGTCTCGTGTTTCTTTTTGCATCATACCGCCCCGGCCGTCGGGGGTCGAATCGAAACGCGCAGCGCGTGACGCATCCGACCCCGATGGGCGGGATTCGTTGCGGAACGGGTGGTTACGAATCGGACCGGGCGGCGTCCGCGAACCCTCGACGGGGGCGGCCCGGACGATTTAGCAGTTTCCTTGCCAGTGTCGCGAGGGTAAGAAAAAAGCCGGGGCGAAGGCCCCGGCGAGTGGTTTCACGAGGAGGAAAGCGAGACAAGCTGCCCGGCTGTCGTGACGCAGCTCAGGCGGCCGAACTGAATTGGTCGTACTCGATGTAGCGGAATCGCGGTTCGTGGTTGGGCGTTCCGCGCAGCGCCCCAGCCTCCTTGGCCGGCTCCCAGTGCACGACGTCCTCGATCTTGCGCGCCAGCGCGAAGTCCTTGTCGGTGATGCCGCCGGCCTTGTGCGTCATCAGCCGCACGGTCACGCCGCCGTAGGAGAGGCACACCTCGGGGTGATGCCACGCCGCCTCGGCCAAGTGGCCCACGCAGTTGGCCGCCATCAGGCTCGCCTTCCAGCCCGCGGTCCGGTAGCGGCGGCAGATGTGGCCGCCCTCGAGGTGCCAGAGCGGCAGTTCGCGGGCGAGCCGCGCCCTCGCCTCGTCGTCCGTGTACACCCTCTGCATCGATGGATCTCCCTGAGCGATTGGACGGCGGACGGGACGGCGCGCCGTCCCGTCCGCCGCGAACGTCACCGGATCGGCGGGCAGTTGCTCATGCAGCGCGTCGCCGCGACGTCGGGCCGGTCATCCTTGATGAAGCCGTTGCGGTTCGGCATCTCCACCGCCGCCAGCGACTTGGCGTCCATCACCGCGTTGGCCGAAATCAGGCCGTTCAGGTGCAGGATGTACGCCGACAGCGCGTAGACCTCGTCGTTGGTCAGGGTCTGCGGCGCGTTCATCGGCATCGCGCGTCGGATGTAGTCGAACAGGATCGGCGCGTAGGGGTACATGCTGCCCGGCGTCAGCACGCGCTTGTTGGTCGTGAACGAGCCGATGCCGCCGACCATCGAGCCGTACTGCGAGCCGCCCTTCGCCTCCGGGCCGTGGCAGACCGCGCACTTGGCGTCGTAGACCTGCTTGCCCTGCGCGACGCTGCCCTTGCCCGGCGGCAGGCCCTTGCCGTCCGGCGTGCGGATGTCGATATCCCAGCTCGCCAGCTCCGCCTGGCTGATGGGTTTGCCGTAGCCGGCGGAAGGCTTGTTTGCCCGCTCCGAGCCGGACGACGTCATCGCCTCCATGTTGGCGCAGGCGGCGATGGTGGCGGCGGCGACGGCCGCCAGCGCGAATTTAAGCGATCGCATTTTTCACCTCCCCGTTGCTGGCGACGGACCACGGGAAAATCGCGTTGTGATGCTGGACGAAGCCGACCAGCGCGCGAACCTTGGCGATTTCCGCCACGGTCGGCTGCACGTAGCCGGTCGAGTCGACCGCGCGGCTGGCGATCGTGGCGGGACTGCCGTCCCACTTCCAGCGATAACGGAAACGGGTCAGGCACTTGTCGAGCACCGGATCCTCGAGCTGGGCCTGTGTCCACGTCTTGCCGTTGTCGAGGGTGATATCCACGGCGGTGATCTTGCCGCGGCCGGACCAGGCGAAACCCTGCAGCTCCACCAGACCGGGACCGCGCAGCTTCATGCCGCCGGACGGGTTGGTGATGACCGACTTGCACTCCATCTCCATGCTCATCTGCCGCCACTTGCCGCCCGGCATCGGGTCGGTGTAGCGCGCGGTCTCGCTGCGGAAGTGCCACGGCTGGTCCGCCACCTTGATGCGGCGCAGCCACTTGACGCAGACGTTGCCTTCCCAGCCCGGGATGAACACCCGCAGCGGATAGCCGTTCTCCGGCCGCAGCATCTCGCCGCCCTGGCCATAGACGATGAGGACGTCGTCCATGCACTTTTCCATCGGGACGCTGCGCACGTGGGCGGAGCCGTCGGCCCCTTCGAACACGACCCACTTGCCGCCGGCCTGCACGCCGGCCTCGTCGAGCAGCCAGGACAGCGGGATGCCGGTCCATTGCGTGCACGACAGCAGGCCGTGGCTCTGCTGCACCGTCGTGGACGCGGCCTTGGTCCAGTCGGTGAGGCCGTTCCCGGAACACTCCATGAAGTAGAACTTCGAGACCGACGGATAGCGCAGCAGGTCGTCCATGCTGAACTGCAGCGGCTTGTTGACCATGCCGTGGATGACGAGGCGATGGGTCTTCGGATCGATGTCCGGCGTGCCGGCATGATGGCGCTCGTAGACCAGGCCGTTCGGCGTGAGGATGCCTTCCTGGTACTGCAGCGGCGTCATGCTCCAGTCGGAGAAGTGCTGCCGGTTCTTGAACACGTCGGTCCGCCGCCGCATGACGTGGGACTCGAACTTGGAGGGCATGCCGTAGGCTTCCGGCTCGATCGGCCGGCCCATCGACTGGTTGCTGGACGGGATCGGCAGCGCGGCGTTGGCGATCGACGAGCCGACGGCGCCGCTGGCGACGGCGCCGCCCGCGACCGCGAGGCTATGGCGCAGGAACGAACGCCGACTCGACGATTTCGGCGGCGGTCCGCCGTCCTGCGAAGAAATCTCGCGGTCAGCGACGCGACCGGAGACGGAAGCGATGCGCTTCGACATGATTCGCCCTCCTCATGGCAGATCGTTGGGTTTTCGGCCTCGGCGCCGCGAGGGCGCATCGGCCTCTTCTCGGGTTTCGCGCTGACGCGGCGCAATAGCGCTGTTTCGGCGAGAAACCGTCCAATAGATCGAGCATTTCGCGTGCCACAGCCGGGCCTGGGCGATAAGCCCTTGCGGCGAAGGGACAAAGGCTGTTTGCACCGGCGCGAAGGAAAGGCGCCGGTTTCCGGCGGAAACGGAGTGCGCCGTCGGGCTGTGTCGTTCGGAAATCCGCGCCGACGTTCGGCCGGCGAGCCGCGCGTGGCGGGATGGGTCGAATCCGTCCCGGCGCCGAAGGGCTGTCGCGGCTGCAACCCCGACCGTGGCACGGTCGCGGCCCGCGCACCGACCCGCTGCGGAATCAGGCGAGCGCGACGACCCGGCCGAGGGTCGGAAAACGCCGCTTACCCGGCGCGCCCGCTTCCGTCGCGCGCGCCGTCAGCGGCCGTCGTTCGCGCTCGTTACGACCGGCGACACCGCTTCCGCGACCTTCGGCGTGCGCGCACCCGGCCGGGACGGCTTTGCAGATCAGATGCCGAGCACGCGCGGGCGGGAGACGCCTTCCGCCCAGGGGCAATCGGCGCACAGGCCGGGCCCCGGGCAGCGGCCCTGGCGCTGGGCGAGACACGCGTCGCTGTCGTGGCCGATGCGCGCGGCCAGCGTCTGCGGCTCGTAGCCCGGCGTCAGCGGGGTTGCCCAGCCGAACAGTTTCTTCAAGGTGGCGTTCATGGTCGATCCTCGAGGGCGCGTTTCGATACGCTCACCCTACCCCGCGCCGGGCGCCGCCGCTTTGACGCCGATCAAAGCGGCGGCGGACTCAGGGTTTCGCGACGCGGCCTGCCTCGCCGAGGAAGCGCTCGGCGGCCGCCGGCTGCGCGGCGTAGGGCTCCAGCGCCGGCGCCAGAACCGGCTCCAGCGCGTCGAGCCGGTCGCCGGGCTTCGGGTGCGTCTTGAACATGAGCGCCACCGGGCCCGCTTCCGGGTTGACCGCGGCGAGGCGCTGCAGCACGGCGGCCAGCCCGTAGGGCTCGTAACCGGCGCGAGCGGCGATTACGACGCCCATGCGGTCGGCCTCGAGCTCGTCGTCGCGGTCGAGTCCGCGGGCGTAAAGCTCGGTGCCGGCGTTCACCACCTTGTCGAGCGCCTCGCGCTTGAGCCCGCTCGCCTTCTGGTCGAGAAAAATGCCGAGCGCATCGGCGCCGATGCCCGTGGCGGCGCTCTTCTGGATCGCGTTCAGGTGGTGCTTGCGCACCACGTGGGCGATCTCGTGCGCCAGCACGCCGGCGAGCTCGGCCTCGGTGCGCAGGATGCCCACCAGTCCCCTGGTCACGAACACGTAGCCTCCCGGCGTGGCGAACGCGTTGAGGTCGGCCGTGTCGAGCACGCCGAACCGCCAGTTGACGTCGGTGCGCTCGGTCTGCAGCGCGAGCCAAAGGCCGACCCGGTTCACGTAGCGCTGCAGCGCCGGGTCGTTCACCAGCGGCGCCGCGCCGAGCAGGTTCGACGCGACGCCGGCGCCGATCTCGGCTTCCTTGGCGGCGTCCACCGGCTGCAGCTGGGTCGCCTTCTTGCCGATCTCGATCAGCTTGTTGAAGTCGAGACTGAAGCCCTGGGCCTGCGCGCCGGCGGGGAGGGCGAGCGCGATCGCGAGAGCCATGAGGATCCTCATTGCGCGCCCTCCTTCGCGAGCGGCGCCCCCGCCGCGTCCCGGTAGGCGACCGGCTTGGCCTCGAGCCGCGCGGCGCCGGCGAAGCTGCGCGCGTCCTCCGGCGTCGCGCGCTGCTGCTCGAGCTTCTGCAGCTCGGCCGGGTTCGGCCGGGCGTTCCTGAGGTCCTCCTCCGAAAGGCCGCGCACGCCGGTGGCGACCGTCGTGCTGCCAGGCTGGCGGCCGCCGAAGCCCAGCAGGCGGCCGATGGCATCGGCGTCGCCGCCGCCCGCGGCGCGCGTGCCGTCGAGCCGCACGGAGAGCATGCGCACCCAGCCCTGCTTGCCGTCGGCCTTGACCTGCATCCAGGCGCCGCGCCGCGACAGCACGTCCACCTTGCTTTGCGCGGCCACCGTGCCGAGGGTCGCCGCGTCCGAGAACGGCTCGCCTTTCAAGTCGGTGTCGCGCACGACCGTGCCCGTCTGCGCGTACGCCGCGCCGGCGACGAGCCAGGCGGCGATGCAGAACGCGATGCGTCTCATGCTGGTCTCCTCCGCGGCTCGAAGAGCCGCACCGGTTGCCCCCGTCCCTTCACCGCGTGCTCGCCGCGGTCGATCCAGTCGATGCCGTCGTCGCCGGCGCGGCGCGCGGTCTCGTCGGAGACCAGGATGCGCGCGACGCCCTTGGTGAGGCCCTCGATGCGGCTCGCCAGGTTCACGGTGTCGCCGATCGCCGTGTACTCGCGCCGCTGCTCGGACCCGATCAGGCCCACGACCGCGCGGCCGGAGTGGACGCCGATGCCGACGTCGAACACGGCGCCGACGTCGCCGAGCTCGCGCTTGAATGCGGCCAGCGCCTGCTCCATCTCCAGCGCCGCCAGCACCGCGTGGCGCGCGTGGTCCGGATCGTCGAGCGGGGCCCCCCAGAACGCCATTATCGCGTCGCCGATGAATTTGTCGAGGCAGCCGCCGTGACGGAAGATCACGTCCACCTGGCGCGCGAAATAGCGGTTCAGCAGCGAAACGATCACCTCCGGCGACTCCCGCTCCGACAGCGTGGTGAAGCCGCGGATGTCGGAGAACAGCACCGTGATCTCGCGCGCCTCGCCGCTGCCGGCGAGCCCGCCGTGGGCCAGCAGATCGTTGACCACGTGCGGGTTCACGAAGCGCGAGAACAGGTCCACCGCGTGGCGCCGCTCGCGCCGCTCGCGCAGGTACTGGGCAAGGGATCCGGCGGCGTAAAACGTCCAAGCCGCCGCCAGCGGCGCCAGCACCGGCACCAGCGTGAGGCGCGTCACGCCCGCGTACGCGCCGCCCACGACGGCGATGCTGGCGAGCGCCAGGCCGCCGCCCACGGCCAGCGAGTTGAAGCCGGCCGAGAACGCCAGCCACAGGGCCGCCAGCAGCGCGACGCCGAGCGCGAGCCGCCACGCCGCCGGCGCTTCGCGCATCGCCTCGCCGTTCTTCAGGTTGTCGAGCGCCTGCGCGACGATGTCCACCGCGGGGTACAGGCTCGCCATCGGCGTGGCGCGGATGTCGTGCAGTCCGGCGGCGGTGGCGCCGATGACGACGATGCGGTCGCGGAACTCGTCGGCCGGACGGCTGCGCTCCTTGCGCGAGAGGTCCGCGTAGACCGCGGCGTAGGGCACGTGCTCGCGGCCGGTAGTCCAGGCGAGGCGCAGCGATTCGCCCGCCGGGATCCGGTAGCCGAGGTCGCGGGCGACCCGCGCCGGCAGGGAGGGCAGCCGCCAGCCGGAGGCGTCCATCGCCAGGAAATAGCGCCGGCCGATGCCGTCGGCATCCTGGTGGAAGTTGATCAGGCCGAGGCGCCAGTTCTCCGGGGCGACGGCGCGCGGGAGCAGCAGGGCGGCGCGCGCGTCCTCGGCGGCTGCCGCGGCGGGGATCGCGCCGAGCGCCTCGCGCAGCGGCGCGATCGGCGCGCCGTAGGCATCGCCGGCCGGGTCGAGCCGCAGCATGGGCAGATAGACGGCCGGCGCGGACGCCAGTACCTGGTTGAAGAAGGCATCGTCGTCGGGGCGGAACACGTCCGGCTCGGCGAACAGGACGTCGAACACGATGGCACGCGGCTGCTGCGCGGCGATGCCTTCCACCAGCTCGGCGTGCACCGACCGCGGCCACGGGAACTTGCCGGCGACCTCGGCCATCGCGGCGAGGCTGGCTTCGTCGATGTCCACCACCACCACCGCCGGATCCGCCGGTCGGTCCGCGGCCGCGTGCCGGACGAAGGCGTCGAGCAGGCGGTTCTCCAGCGGCAGCAGCGCCCGCAGCGCGACGACCTCGAGCGCCAGCAGAAGCAGCGCCGCCGCGGCGAGCGCGGCGAGGGGCACGGCGAGAGGTCGGGCGGCCGGCGACATGGGAAGGACGCCGGCATTCTATGCCGGCGCCGGGCGCCACGCCACGCCGGCCTCAGGCGTGGTAGCCGTGCGAACCGCGGTACTGCTGTACCAGCTCCTCGAGCGAGTGGAACAGATCGATCGAGGCGTCGATCTCGTCCTTGTTGATGGACACGCTCTCGACGTTCACGCCCAGCGGCACCTCGGCGTAGTCCTCGTGCGCGAGGATTTCGCGCAGGTTCGCGCGGCAGATCTCGATCGACATCGCCAGCGGCGACTTCGCGGTGAGAATCGCGCGCTCCGTGGTCTTCGGCATCGCGATGCCGAGCCACTTGATGAAGGACATGGTCTTCTCGCGCCCGCAGGGCGTGAACGTCAGGATCACGCGGTTGGGCCTGACCCCGGCCTCGCGGCATTCGCGGGCGTAGTCGGTCAGCATGCGCACCGTCGGCTCGGTGTGGTAGACGGCCTGCGAGATGAAGAAGCTGCAGCCGTGACGGGCCTTCTCCAGCATGCGCTGGCTCTCGCTGACCCCCTCGCCGTGCCGCTCGGCGATGGCGACGCCGCCGAGGGCGAAGCGCGCCGGATGCGAGGCCGCGATCTCCAGCGCGCGCGGCAGCGACAGCGCGTCGGCGGCCGCTCCCCTGGAGGTTGCGCGGCCCACCACCGAGAGCAGTTCGACCCGGTAGTCCGCCGCCGCCTCGTCCAGCCACTGGCGCCACGCCGCCTCGTTCATCTGGCCGATGCATTTGTAGGTGACGGCCGGCCGGCCCGTCAGCGACCGCAGCAGCGCGGAGTAGCCGCGCGGGTCGACGGTGCGCATGAAGGGAAACGGACGCGCCACCGACGTGCGGGCGCTTTCGTCCTGGATGTCGTAGACGACCGTGCCGTCGAGCGGCAGGTCCCTGATGCGTTCGTGAAGCTTGGTCGCGGCCGACCGAACCACCTCGTCGGTGGAACCCTCCCGCGGCGGCGTGGTGCCGTACAGCCGGACCCAATGGCTGCGATCAGCCATCTTGGAGCGCAAATCGTTCATCGGTGTGATCCCGTGCAGGCGCGGAGACGCCCATGGGCGCCCCGAGTATCCGATCATCGCGGCGGCGCCGGTCGCCCGGCGCGCGCCGCCTCCACTACCCTCCGTCGACGCGTCTCGCGTCGGGCGGCCCGCAGCGCGCCGCAGCCGAACCACGGATTGCCGCGTCGCGCGGCCGCCCGGTCGAACGCGGCGGCCCGCCCGGCCTCCTAGTAGCGATACAGATCGGACTTGTACGGCCCCTGCTTCGGCACGCCGATGTACGCGGCCTGCTCGTCGGTGAGCTCGGTCAGCTGCGCGCCCAGCGTGCGGAGCTGCAGCCGGGCCACCTTCTCGTCCAGCGCCTTCGGCAGGATGTAGACGCCGACGGGGTACTTGGCCGTGTTGGTGAAGAGCTCGACCTGCGCCAGCACCTGATTGGCGAACGACGACGACATCACGTAGGACGGATGCCCCGTCGCGCAGCCGAGGTTCACCAGGCGGCCCTCGGCCAGCAGGATGATGCGCTTGCCGTCCGGGAAGACGACGTGGTCCACCTGCGGCTTGATGTTCTCCCAGGTGTA
>CAZGTK010000003.1:0-26874 GCA_964528415.1 uncultured Burkholderiales bacterium
GGCCGCGCCAGCGCTCGGGCAGGCCGTTGCCGGCCAGGAACACGTGGGCGGTCTCGGCGATGCCGCCCTCGCGGGAATAGTAGACGTCGCCGTAGTCGGGGGAGAACGGCGTGCCGTCGGCGGCGGCTTCGAGCCGCGCCGGCTCGATCGGGGGCGCGGCCGTCATGGCCCGAACGGCGCCGGGCATTGCGCAGCCGCTCCCGTGCCGCTAGTGTGAAGGCGGCGCGCTTTCGCCGAAGACCCCGCTGAGCCCATGCCGAACCGATCGCGTTTCCCGTCGCTCTTTCTGCTCGCCTGCCTGGCCGGCGCGGGGCCGGCGCTCGCCGCCGATTGGGTGAAGGTCGGCGGCAGCTCCAAGCTCGACCTCTACGTCGACCGGACGAGCATAACGCGGGACGGGCCGCGCGTGCAGGCGCTCCTGCGCACCGAGTGGAAAGAGCCCCAGCAGGCCGCGCGCATGACCTATCGCTCGAGCCTCGCGCACGACGAGTTCGACTGCGACGAGGGCAAGAGCCGCACGCTGGAGCTGACGCTCTACCCGGAGCGCGACCTGGGCGGCGAGGCGGTGCGCACCGGCATCGCCCCCTCGGCGCGCTGGCGCTACGCCGGGCCCGCCACGATGGCGGAAAACACGCTTAAAGCGGTGTGCGGGATGCGCTAGGGCAGCACGGCGGTCAGCGCTCGGTGCTCACCTTGCGCAACAGGGTCTTGTAGTCGATGCCCAGAATCCGCGCCGCCCGGGACTTGTTGCCGCGCACCTCCGCCAGCACCTCCTGGATATAGCGCTGCTCGACCTCCGCCAGCGTCAACCGCTCCTCGCCCGCCGCCGCGGCCCCCGCAGGCGACGGTGGGACCGTCGGCGCGGCCGCGACCCCCTGCGTGATCTCGGTCGCGGCTTGCGGGGCCATCACGACCAGCTGCTCGACCTCGTTCTCGAGTTCGCGGATGTTGCCGGGCCACTCGCGCCGCGCAAGCGCCTCGACCAGGGCCGAGGAGAGCCGACGCACGTTGCGGCCGTGTGCGCTCGCGTATTTGCGGAGAAACTCGGCAGCCAACAGCGGGATATCGCCGCGCCGCTCGCGGAGCGGCGGCAGACGGGTGGTGAGCACCCCGATCCGGTGGTAAAGGTCGCGTCGAAAGCGTCCTTCGGCAACCAGGTGCTCGAGTTCCTCGTTGGTGGCACACACCAGGCGGAAATCCACGGCGACTTCGCGGTTGGATCCGACCGGCCGCACCGTCTTGTCCTGAATCACCCTCAGCAGCTTCGCCTGCAGCGGAAGGCTCATCGCGTTCACTTCATCCAGGAACAAGGTCCCGCCTTGCGCTTCCAGGAGCAGACCCCGGCGCTCGGCGGTCGCGCCGGTGAACGATCCCGACCGGTGCCCGAAGAGCTCCGTCTCCGCCAGGTCGTCCGGAATGGCCGCCACGTTGATGGCCACGAAGGGGCCGCGACCCCCGTGAACGGCGCGCGCCACGAGTTCCTTGCCGGTGCCGGTCTCGCCCTGGATCAACACGCTGGTGGGGACGTCCCGGACCTTGAGGATCCACTCGCGCAGCCGCTGGACCGCGGGATCCTCGCCGAGGATGGCGGCGAGCCAAGGATCGACGCGCGCCACCTGCCGCGAGAGCTCGGCGGCACGGTCCAGCTGGCCCCGCTCCCGCATCGCCTTGGCGATGATGAGTTCCACCGCATCCGGATCAAAGGGCTTGGCGAGAAAATCGAACGCGCCGGCCTTGACCGCGCGCACGGCGTTCTCGATCGAGGAATAGGCGCTCACCACCACCACCGTGATGTCGTGCGTCGCCCGGCGCGAAAGTTCCAGCACCGCCATGCCGTCAAGGTCGGGCATGACCAGGTCGGTAAACACCAGCTCAGGCTTCCACCCCGCGAGGTCGCCCGGAACCTCGAGGGGACGCGTCTGCACCCGGACGTCAAAGCGGCCGCAGTGTTCCACCACGCGCCGGAGCGCTTGGGCGACGTCGGGCTCGTCGTCGACGATCAGCACGCGGGATAGCATCGCCTGGGGCCAATTGAACTGCCGGTCCCGCGCATTATAGGCGCGCTCGCGGCGAAGGCACGTCCCGAAAAAAAGCGACCCGCCCGAAGGCGGGTCGGCAGTGCCGCCCTGGAGGACAGCAAGCACGAGGAGCGCCTACCAGCGCCTCCGGCGCGGTTTCCCTCGGAGGAGGAGGGATGGTTACTTGCCCGACTCGAGGAACACCATGACGTCAAGGATTTCCTGGCGCGTGAGAACCTTGTTCGGACCGTAGACCGGCATGAAAGCGTTCGGGTTGAACACCCGCACGTCCCAGATGCGCTGGAAGGTGTAATCCAGCGGCATGCCGCGCTTCGCGTAGTCCGCCAGGCTCGGCCCGATGCTGCCTCCCTCGATCCCGCCGGGCAGCGAATGGCACGCGACGCAATTGCCCCAGCGCACGTCGAGGGCGATCTTCTTGCCGCGCTCGGCGTCGCCCTCCAGAGCCCCTTTGAACGTCACCTTCTCCACCTTCGGCGGCGCGATCTTGCCGCAGGGAAGGTCGTCGAAGTGGCACGGATAGTTCATCAGGTCTTCAATCGGCATCGGCTGGCCCGGCTGCCACTTGACCGGGGTGCGAACCTGCGGCTTGCCGGCGGCGCCCGGCTTGTCCTGCGCGTGGGCCGCGGCCAGGACCAGCGCCGTCACCGCCCCCAGGCCGCCCGCAAGCGCCGTCCTCAGGATGGATCCTCGTCTCATCGCACGCTCTCCTCTCTTCGTGGACCTATTTTTTCTGCTCCAGCTCAAGCAGGTACTCGGCGTCCAGGTTGTACTGCTTGGTCGGGATGCTGATCCGATAGCCGTTGGACGAAGCCCGCAGGAAGGTCTCGATGTCCGTGAGCGTCGGGTCTCCCTCGTTCACCGCGTAATACATGCGCGAAAGCTTCATGCACGAGCGGATCTGGTGCTGCAGCGTGAAGATGTAGCCCCGATCCTCGTTCTGCGTCGGCCGCGCCGGCGGCTGCATGGTGTCGGCCGGGAAGTGCCAGATCGGGTACTCGGATGCGTCCCCGTAAAAGCCGGACGGCCGCTGCCCCCGCAGATAACGCTCCGTGGTGGGCGGCGTGTGGCAGCTCGCGCAAGCGAAGTGGAAGTGCCCGGTTCGACGGAAAAAAAGATTCCTGCCGCGCTCGTAGGAGGCCTTCACGCGCGCATCGCTCATGTCGACGTTGATCGGATAGCCGTCCGACAGGCTGCCGAGCCAGAACGAGATCATGTTGTTCGCGCGACTGTCGTCGTTCCACTCCTTGCGGCCCAGGTTCCGGTCGGCGCAGCGGGCGATCTGGGTTTCGAATCCGATGACGCGCTTGAGGTCCTTGCTGTATTTCGGATAGCCCGCCAGCGCGCCGCGCAGCTTCTCCCCGTCCTGGCCGTGGCACGACGCGCACGACTTGCCCTCGGCGTTGGGCTGATGAAAGAAGTCGCGGCCCTCCTCCATGACGATCATGCCGTCGACGCTCTTCTCCATCCACCGGAAGTCCTTGAAGTTCACGTCGCGCGACTGCTTTCCCGCGGCCTTTGCGCGCCGGATCGCGTTCTCGTCCTTCCAGTCCTCGAACGTGTTGGTGAGCAGCTTGTCGCCGGTGACGTGCGGCACGGCGGTTTCCATCCCCGGCCAATAGTCGTGCTTGACCTGCTGGGCAGCTGCCAGCGCACTGGCCAAGGCCGCGGCCAGCATGGCAGGCATCGTGATTGCGCATCGCATCGATCTCATCCCTTCCTCCCTGGCGCAGTGAGGCTTCAGACGCCGATCCGCAGGTCGGCGCTGTCGCTTTCGCCCTTGTTGTCCCGCCATGACGCCTTCAGCACGTCCCCCGCCTTGGCGCCCTTGAAATAGAACTGGATGAACGGGTTCTGCGACACCGCCTGACCAAAGGCGAGGTTCAGCACGGGCTCGCCGTTGTGCGTGAACGTTACCTCCTCGATGAAGTGCGGCGGCAGCATCTGTCCGGTCTTCGGGTCCTTGCGCTCGACCAGCATCGGGTGGCTGATGATCACCCGCACGTTGGCAACGTCGTCCTTGAGCTCGATGCGGCCCTTGATCGTATTGGCCATGTTTTCTCCTCGCCGTTTCGTTGGTGGGGCGCGCTCAGCCGCCGCAGCCGCCGATGGAGACCTTCACTTCGCGGCTCGAGGCGTAGAGCTTGCCGTCGGATCGCACCACGGCGGTGATCTTCATGGTCTTGGCAAGCTTCATGCGCGTGCTCAGCATCGGCACCGTGCGCGGACCGCAGGTCGCGGTGGCAACCAGCGGACGCGGGTTGGCTTCGGCGATGACGGTAATGGAGTCCACGTTCGGCAGCTCCGTTCGCACGACCACCGGAACCTGGCTGCCGTTCTCGGCGATCTCCGGCAGCGTGATGGCGATGGCATTGCTGGCGCTCGGCGCCCCGCCCGGAAAGAGCGCGGTCAGCGTTTCCGGGACTTCCTTCGCCTCGAACGCCGCCTTCGGCCAGGCGGCCCACGCGCGGCCGGCGACGAGCAATCCGGCGGCGAGCGCCGCAAGCGCTGCAGACCCCTGCAGGAACGTCCTGCGCAATCGATCGATCATTGCATCTCCTCCCTCCGATGACGCGGCCGCGGCGCGATTCGCGCCGCGTCGTCGCTTGGCATGACTAGCAGATCGCGTGCCGTTCGCCTTCGTCCGGCATGGCCTTGATCTGCTTGGAATCGTCGATGCGGGAGGACGTTGGCTCGGGAGAAATGCCCTGGCGTTTTGCCAGAGCGCGCGGAGCGCATGGGGCCAATTGCCCCAGACGGCGCACCGACGAAAGGCGGCCCGAGGGGGTCGGGGGTCTAGCGTCCGGCGACGGCGGGAGAAAGCGCCGGCGCTCCCGCCGGGAGCCAAACGGTGACGCCGCCGCGGTCCGGCGCGGACACCTGGATGTCGCCGCCGTGAGCTCGCGCGATGGCGAGACAGCTGGCGAGCCCTAGGCCGGTGCCGGTGTTCTTGGTGGTAAAGAACGGCTCGAACAGATGGTCGAGCGCCTCGGCACTGAATCCCGGACCGCGATCCGTTACCGTAAGGAACACGCGGCTTCCGGCGGCGCCGTACTCCAGCACGACCTCGCCCGCGCCCCCGGCTTCGCAGGCGTTGTCCAGCAGGTTGTCCAGCATCTGCTCGAGCTGGTAGGGGTCGGCCCGGATCACGAGGCCGCGCCGAGCGCCCTGCAGCCGCACCATGGCCGAGGGCAGCCGCTGCCGGACGCGCTCGACGACACCGTCGAGGAATCCATCGAGCTCCAGCTCCTGCAGGCGAAGCTTGAGCGGCCGGCCGAACCGCAAGAGGTTCTCGACGATGTTGATGCAACGGTTGCAGTGATGCAGCAGCAGTTCGGCATCGGGTCGGCCGGGATCGTCGGGTGGCAATCGCCTCAACGTGAGACTCACCAGGGTGTTGATCACGGTCAGGGGGTTGTTGATGTCGTGCGCCACCTTGGTCGCCAGCTTGCCGATGGCGGCAAGCTGCTCCTCGTGACGCAGCCGCTGCTCGACGGCGCGCAGCCGTTCGACGTCGTCCACCATCTGGTTGAATGCGCGCACCAGCCGCCCGACCTCCCCGCGCCCACCCTCGGGAACCCGTCTGGAAAACTCGCCACGCCCCACCGCCGAGGCGAGCCGCGTCAGCGCGCGCAGGGGCCGAAGCTCCCGCTCGAGGAACAGCGTGAGCGCCAGCAGCAGCAGGGCCGCCGTGACGACCAGCGAAACGGCGAGCAGCTGCTTGGTCTTCGCCATCGCCACGCCGACCGTGTCCGCCACCCGAACGTCCAGAGCGAACTGTTGCTCTCCGCCCATACCCGGGAACTCGAGCCGGATCGCCTGCGCCGGGGGAATCGAGCCCGGCTCGGCCGGGACGATGCGGGTGTCGGGATCGAAAAGCTGCGTGCCTCGCAGCAGCGGAGAAAGCGGCCGCGCCAGTTGCACCAGTGCGCGCCGATCGCCGGACAGGCCCAGGGGCGCGCTGGCGGCGATCCACATGTTCCCGTCGATCCAAAGCGCCGCGGCCCGCGGCCGGTCGCCGTCGCCTGACAGCGCTTCGAGCTGGGGCAGCCCGCGGCGGCCGCCGTGGGCGTCGGCCACGAGGCGCCCGCCGTCCCACACCGTCACCGATTCCAGACGGAAGGTGTCGGCGATGCGATCGACATCGCTCTGCAGCGCCTTGTTCTCCCCCCGCAGCACCAGATGGTAGGCGGCGCTGTGGGTCAGGTCGGAATCTCCCGCGACGAAGCGCGCCACACCCTCCATCTGCCCGATCTCGCGCGCGATGAAGTGCTGGATCTCCTCGGCCTGGCGTTGCAGCCGCTCCTGGTGCAGCGTCCGGTATTGCAGGCCAACAAAGTACTCGATGCTGACGAACAATGCAGCCGTCATCAGCGAGATCAGCCCCACGAGCGCGACGCCGATCCGAAACAGCAGCGACTCGCGCAGCGGCGCGGGCCGCCGCGCAGCCTCTGCGCCGTCGTTGGGGAGGGCAAGCGTTGCGTCCATGGCGGGATTCCCGAAGTTCGGTCTAAGATGGCGTCATGTGGCGGCGCCGTGATGGCGCCAATTAACCACCGGCGAGCCGGCGTGGCAAGCCGAGAATTCGCGGGGGAGGAACCGCGCCAATGAACCGACGATCGTTTTTGCGGGCGGCCGCGATGGGCGCGGCGGGGCTGGCTGGATGGGCCTACGCCGGTCCCCGAGGACGGGCCGGCATCGACCTCGAGCAGCTGCTCGCCGGTTCCATGTGCCGCTCGACCCGTGGCGCCGTGCTCCCCGCCTCGGCGCACGCGCCTGGCGACGTACTGGCCTTCGCCGGCACGCGTTTGTTCAAGGAAGGCTTCCTCGACGATCTGGCCCGCGCATACACGGCGGTCTCCGGCCGACCCGCGCGCATCCTCGGCGGCGGGTGCGACGACGGCGTGTCGGCGGTAATCCGCGGCGAAGCCCACGTCGGCGGAGTCTGCTGCCCGCTGCCCGGCTCCCCAGCCGAGAGCCTGCAGGCGCTCCTCGTCGGCTACGATCTCAAGGTCGTCGTCGCTCATCCGTCGCAAAAAGTAGGCGGCGTGACGATGCGCGATCTGATCTCGATAATGACCGGCAGCATCGCCAACTGGCGGGAATTGGGCGGCGCGGACCGTCCCATCGCGTTGGTGGTGCACGACCATTGCCCCAACTACGTCGAGCCGGTTCGGCAGTCGCTGCTGGGCAACAAGCCGAAATGGTCGAAGCGGGCGCTGTTCGTGAAAACCGACCAGAAGCACCTGGAGACCGTGGCGCGCTTCGAGTCCTCCCTCGGCATCAACAGCTGGATCCTGGCGGAGCCGCTGGTTCAGCGTGGGGAGTTGAAGGTTCTCACCCTGGACGGTGTGAGTCCCAGCACCGGCGACGGCGTGGATGAGCGCTACCCGCTGAGAGGTCCGATGAGCATGCTGTTTCAGCGCTGGCGGTCCGACATCATGGCGCCGTTTTTCGAGTATCTGTACGGCCCCGAAGGCCGTCGCATCATCGGGCGACGGCTGGTCCCGGCGTCGGCGCCGCGCGGCGGTCTCCCGCGGCCGCTGCAAAGCTGACCAGTGCGGGCGCCCTAGTCGAGCCTTTCCAGCCGCGCCTCGATGCGCGCGCGCCGCCGACGCCCGCGCTCGCGGTACGCCGTGACGCTGGCGCCGACGAGGCCCGGCAGCCCGAGCGTGGCGAACGCGAGGCCCCACGCAAGCGCACTCGCGCCGCCGCCAGCGACGTCCAGCGCGATGCCGAAGGCGAGCGGCGCGAGCAGACCGGCGCCGAATCCGAAGAACGAGTGCAGCGCCATGGTCGCGCCGCGCTGGGCGGCCGGGGCCGCCGCCACCACCCCGGCGGTGAGCGCCGAAGAGTCCGCCATCACCAGGACGAAGTAGAGGGACATCGCCACCACCACCGCCAGCGGCGAGACGAGCGCCGAGAAGCCGGCGATGCAGCCGACCGCGCCCGAGACCCCGATCATCGCCAGGACGACGCGGCGCCGCCCGAACCGCGCGGCCAGTTCGTTGCCGACGATGCTGGCGGCGGGCGCGGCCAGATTGATCGCCGCGGCGACGCTCGCCGGCTCCCAGGTCAGCGGCGCGCCCGCGGCCATGCCGAACGCGAGAAACACCACCAGCCAGGAACGCAGCCCGAACAGCTCCCAGCAGTGCACGACATAGCCGGCGATGTAGGACATGACGCCGCGGTTGGCAAGCACCGGCGCGAACGCCCGGACCGGCGCGGCGTCCCGGTGGCCGCGTGCCGGACGCGGCTCGAGGCCCCACAGCACAAGGGCCCCGGCCGCCACCGGGCCGAGCGCCGCGACGACGAACACGCCCTTCCAGCCGATCACGTCCTGGAGGAGACCCGCCAACAGCAGCGACACGCTGGCGCCGACGCCGAAGCTTGCGGTGTAGAACGCCACCGCGCGGCCCTGCGCTTTCCCCGGCAATCGCTCCGCCAGCGCCTTGAGCCCCGGCATGTACGTGCCGGCGATGCCTGCGCCCGCCAGGGCCTGGAACAGCCCGGCGCTCCAGACGTCCTGCGCGAACAGCGCGAAGCCGATTCCGCCGACCGCGGCCAGCGCGCACGAGCCGGCGTACACGCGGCGCACGTCGAACACGTCGGTGAGCGTGGTCAGGACCAGAACGGCGCCCATGTAGCCGGCGAAAAACAGCCCGCTCACGACGCCGGCCTGGAAGTTGGTCATGCCCCACGCGTCGCGCAGCGAAGCGAGCAGGGCCGGGTAGGTGGAGAATCCGGCCATGCTGAGGACGTGCGCCAGGCACATCAGCGCGGTGAGGCGGACCCAGGGCATGGGAAGGGGACGGCGTTAGCGCAAGGGTACCGCGGGAACGGCACGGCGCCGCGCAGGAGCTGAACCGGCCGGGACCAGCTCCGGCGGCACGGCCGCGCGCCTCGCCGGCCTCGGGTCGCGCGAGCCCCCGGGCGTGACCACCGGCGACCCCGCCAGCGCAGCAAGCGCGGTCACCGGTCGTGGCGCGCAATCAGGCCGAGGTCGTTCCCCGCGGCCGACCGGCCAACCCGACCAGCCAGGCGCCAAGCCGGCTGCCGATGCGCTCGGCCATCGAGCGGTGGGCGGCGCTCTGCAGCCCGACGTACTCCAGGGACGCTGCCGGCGTGCCGCTGACGAGGACAACGCCGCCATTGCCGATCGTCAGCGATTGTCCAGGACGGAGGATATGGTCACCCGGGGTGCGGTCATGCGTCACCCAGAGTCGTCCGGAAACGCACGTGACGCACGCCGGACCGGCAGTGCCGAAGCTCGCTACAGTGCCCGGGGCGAGAGCCATAAAACGTTTTATTTCCGTTTGATGAAGTTGTTTGTTCATAAATCGCTTTCTAAATGAATTAGCAAATCATAATGCTGTTTCGCAACATACCAGCTTTCGCAATCCGTAGACAGTGTTACCAAGGGAAGCTCTCCGATGCCTGGCATGCGCTTTTCGCATGGCTTGCGTGAGGTCCCAAAAAGTTTTCTTTTTCCTGAAGGGTTAATTCACCGCGCCGTGGTTCGCGATGCGCATCCCCAGCGTCGCCGGCCAATCTTGCGTTTTGCAGTGCGGGAGGGTACGCGGAACCCCCCTCTCCGGCACCTGGACAAAGCACGGCGTTCGGTCGAGCGATTCCTTGTGTCCTGGACAAGACCGAGCGGGACCGCGAGTGTGGGATGGCGGGACTCGCCCGCTCGATACATCGGCGGGCCCGGGGCGGTGACGGCTCAGGGCCGGGCGCCGGGTGAGCCCGCCGCCGTCAGGCCGAAACGTCGAGATCCAGCGTCAGACCGTCACGGGCACACACTTCGGGCACCCGGTCGGCCTGGGCCAGCATGTCGGCCCCCATGTGCGTCAGCACGATGCGCCGGGCGCGCAGCCGCGGAAGCTGCGGCGCGAGCTCGGCGTAGGAGAGGTGGCCGGGAATCCGGCGCTCGTACTCCGAGCACTCGACGATGAGCGCGTCCGCGCCGTCGGCCAGCCGGACCAGGTCCTCGGTCCAGCCGGTATCCCCGCTGAAGGCCAGCACGCGCCCGCGTGCCGCGAGCCGCACCATCTGCGGACTGGTTTCCGGCGTATGGGCGGCCGGCAGGACCTGCACGCCGGCGCCGGCGACCGTGTGCTCGCGGCCAGGCGCGAGTTCGAGGTACTCGAGCGGGAAGCGCGGCGTCAGGTGCGCGCTGCCGGGCAGGATCACGTCCCACACGCGCCGCAGACGCTCCTCCAGCCCGACCGGCCCGGCGATCGTCAGGGCCCGCCGCCGGCGGCTCACGAACATGGCGTCGAACACGTAGAACGGCACGCCGGCACAGTGGTCGCCGTGGAAATGCGTCAGCACGATGGCGTCGATGCTGTCGGGGTCGACCCCCGCCTGGCGCATGGCGATCAGCGAGGAGGCGCCGCAGTCGAGCAGGATGCGGGCATCCCCGGTATCGGCCAGGATGCAGGTCTGGAAACGGCCGCCGCTGCCGAAGAAATCGCCGCTGCCGAGAAACGTGACGCGCATGGGCGGGTCAGGCCGGAGCGGCCGCGCGCGCGTTGGTCCGCACCCCGGCCAGGCCGCGCTCGGCGGCGACGACCGTGTTGTGGATCAGCATGGCGACCGTCATCGGGCCGACCCCGCCGGGCACCGGGGTGATCCAGCCGGCCCGCTCTTTCACCGCATCGAAATCCACGTCGCCCGTCAGGCGCCCGTCGGCCAGTCGGTTGATGCCCACGTCGATCACCGTCGCCCCCGCCTTCACCATGTCGGCCTTGATTAGCCCCGGGCAGCCCGCGGCCACCACCAGAATATCGGCCAGCCGCGTGTATTCGGCAAGGTCGCGCGTCTTGATGTGGCAGATCGACACCGTCGCCTCCTGCCTGAGCAGCATCAGCGCCATCGGCTTGCCGACGATGTTGCTGGCGCCGACGACCACCGCGTTCTGGCCCTCGATGCGCACGCCGCTGCGCTCGAGCAGGACTTCGACGCCGAACGGCGTGCACGGCGGAAAAACGCTCTGCCCCACCGTCAGCGCGCCGACGTTGGCCAGGTGGAAGCCGTCGACGTCCTTGCCCGGGTCGATCGCCTCGATCACGGCGCGCGCGTCGAAATGCGGCGGCAGCGGCAGCTGGACGATGATGCCGTGGATCGCCGGGTCGGCGTTGAGTTCGTCGATGCGCGCGAGCACCTCCGCCTGGCTCGCGCCGGACGGGAAGCGGCAGGTCCGCGACCGTACGCCGGTTTCGGCGCAGGCCCGCGCCTTGTTGCGGACGTAGACCGCGGAGGCGGGGTCGTCGCCGACGAGTACGACGGCGAGGCCCGGCACGACGCCGCGCTGCGCAAGCGCCTCGACCCGCCGCCGGCACGCGGCGCGCACCTCCCCCGCCGCGGCCTTGCCGTCGATGATCCGCGCCGTCATGGCACGCGCCGCGTGTCCGAACCGAAGCGGCGCGCCGCGCCGCTCAATGGGTTCCCGCCGGGGCGGCCGGCCGCCGCGCGCGATACTCCGCGCCCGCCGGCAGCTCCTTGATCTCGGTGCTGCGCCGCTCCACCAGCCGCGCGATGAACTCGAGGCAGAGCTCGGCGAACAGCCGGGCGCGCTCCGGCGTCTCGAAGTCGTAGTCGCCGTCGATGGCGCCGGTGGCCTGGAAGGTGCGCGCCAGCACGCTGGCGGCGTCGAGCGGCGTCGGGTGCACGGCGCCGCCGTCCTCGCGCCGCTCGATCGAGCAGACCAGGTTGCCGGCGATGGTGACGCGGAAGAAAGGCGCGGCGGCGCTCATTCGGCGTCCCCGCGCCGCGGGCCGGGAGCCGGCGCCGGCGCATCGAGCCACGCGTCGCCGCCGCGCTGCACGCCGCGGCAATTGCCGAAGCAGTATGGCGCGTTCTGCGAGCGCTTGCAGCCGCACATGGCGAAAAGCGCCGACAGCGGCGCGACGAACTTGATCGGCTGGAAGCCGGTGCCGCGATGCGAGCCGTCGCACCAGGGCTGGGAGCGGGACAGGCCGCAGCTGCACCAGGCGTACTCGCGGCCCTCCTCCACCGGGACCTCGTACGGCCCAACCTGCGGCGACACCGGCAGTTCGGCGCCCGGGGGCTTCACGCCGGACACGGGTTCGAGTTCCTCGCCCGCGGCGGCAACGCCACCGCGGCGGCCAGGTTGGGAAAGGGGTCCGCCGCGTTCGGGATAGCCATGCCGGCGACGAAGTACTCCTGGAACCTGGGCTCGATCGCCGTCTCCACCTTCTCGACGCGGCGAACGACGGCTTCGATTTCCGCGCGGGCGCCCCACGACAGCAGCGCGATGCGCGCGCCGGTGCCGGCGGCGTTGCCGGCCGAGCTGACGCGATCGAGCGGGCAGTCGGGAATCATGCCGAGGACCATCGCGTACTTGACGTCGATGTAGCTGCCGAAGGCGCCGGCAAGGTAGATGCGCTCCACCGTGGCGACGCCCATCTTGTCCATCAGCAGCTTGGCGCCGGAGTAGCACGCGGACTTGGCGAGCTGGATCGCGCGCACGTCGCCCGGGACCACCTTGATCAGCCGCTCGCCGTCCCGATACAGCACGTACTCGAACGCGCGGCCGCGCGGCAGCAGATGGGGATGGTCCCTGGTGTCCTTGCCGCGCGCGAGCATGCGCCCGGTCTCGTCGACGATGCCCGCGAGATACAGCTCCGCCACCGCCTCGATGATGCCGGATCCACAGATGCCGGTGACGCCGGTCTTCGCCACCTGCTCGGCGAACGCCGGCTCGTCGGACCACGCCTCGGCGCCGATCACCTTGAAGCGCGGCACCAGCGTGTGCGGGTCGATGCGCACCCGCTCGATCGCGCCCGGCGCGGCGCGCTGGCCGCAGCTGATCTGGGCACCCTCGAACGCCGGGCCGGTCGGGCTGGACGCCGCGATCAGGCGCCCCTTGTTGCCGAGCACGATCTCGGCGTTGGTGCCGACGTCGATGATGAGCGTCATCTCGTCGCGCGCGTGCGGCTGCTGCGACAGGATCACGCCGGCCGTGTCGGCGCCGACGTGGCCGGCGATGCACGGCAGGAAATAGGCGTGGGCGCCGGGGTTGAGCGCGAGGCCGAGGTCGCGCGCGCGCACGGAGAGCCCGCGGTCCACCACCAGGGGAAACGGCTCCATGCCGAGCTGGGTCGGGTCGATGCCCAGCACGAGGTGATGCATCGTCGGGTTGCCCACCACGGTCAGCTCGAGGACGTCGGTCGGCGGCACGCCCGCCTCCTCGCACACCCGCGTTGCCAGGTCCTGCAGGGCCTCGCGCACCGCCGCCGTCAGCTCGCCGGCCTGCCCTTCGTTCTGCTGCAGGTAGGAGATGCGGCTCATCAGATCTTCGCCGAAGCGGATCTGCGGGTTCATCATGCCCGCGCTCGCCAGCACCTCGCCGGTCTCGAGATCGCACAGGTGGCCCGCGATGGTCGTGGTCCCGACGTCGACGGCGAGCCCGAACGCCCGCTCCTTGAATCCGGGCCACACCGCCACCAGCAGCCGTCCTTCGCGCACGGCCACCGTGCCCTTCCAGTCGCCGCCGTAGGCGTCCCCCGCGCGCATCGCCGCGGAGACCTGCTGAAGGTAGCTGAGGTCGCACTCCAGGTGCTCCAGGTCCCACTCCGCCGCCAGCACGTTCAGCAGGCGCGTGTGGTCGCAGGTCTGGTCGGCCATGCTGGGGCGCGGGAGCTCGACGTAGTGCAGCTTCACCACGGGGTCGATGCGCAGATCGCGGATCGCGTCCGCCGACTTGCGCACCATCTGGCGATGGATCTGGCTGTCGGCCGGCACGTCGATCACGGCGTCGCCGAGCAGGCGCGCCTGGCACGAAAGCCGCCGCCCCGCCTTGAGCCCCTTCACGCGGGCGTAGCGCTGCTCGGTCTCGCTCGCCGCCGACAGGTGCTCGGCGTGCGACGTGAGCTTGTGCTTGGCGAATTCGCCGGTCGAAAGCGTGACCTGGCAGCGGCCGCAGATCGCGCGGCCGCCGCAGACGGAATCGAGGTCGACGCCGAGGCTGCGGGCGGCCGTGAGCACCGGCGTGCCGGCGGGAAACTCGCCGCGCCGTCCCGACGGCGTGAACACCACGCGGACGCTGCGCCCGCCGGGCTCGGTCGTGCTGTCTCGGGGCTCCGTGGTCATGGCTGGCCGGCCCTCCTCCGGCGATGCGGCCTTGCTGTCTCGATCACGTCACGTTAATGCCCTGACCGCGCGCGTCAAGGCGGGCGGCGGCATGACCTGCATGCGGCCGTTGCATGCCGCCGCGCGTCATCGCACCGCCCGCGGGTCCTCTTCCGCCTGGGCGATGAGGAAGTCCCGCAGCACCGCGATCCGCTTGGAGTGGCGCAGCTCTTCCGGGTAGACGATGTACGCGGTCGAGCTGGGCCCCTCGATGTCAGGAAGGACCTCGACCAGGTCGGGCGACTCGTCGCTCAGGTAGTACGGCAGCGCGGCGATGCCCAGGCCGCTGCGCACCGCGCGGTAGATGCCGTACACGCTGTTCACCGTCAGCGCCGCGCGGCGCGGCGCGGTGGCGCCGAGCTGCAGGATCCAGTTCATGTTCTCCATCGGCTGCGGCACGTCGGTGCCGTAGACGATGAGATCGTGATGATCCAGATCCGCGGGCTCGAGCGGCGCCGGGTGGGCCTTCAGGTAATCCTTGCTGGCGAACAGGTGGTAGCGGATGTCCATCAGCCGCCGCTGGACCAGGTTGGGCTGGGTCTGCGCATGAAAGCGGATCGCCATGTCCGCATGGCCGGAAGACAGATCCAGCTCGGCGGCATCCGCGAGCAGCAGGGTGACGTCGATCTCCGGATAGTCGAGGTGGAACTGGTTCAGCCGCGAGGTGAGCCACGCGGAGCCGAACGTCACCGTGGTCGTGATCTTGAGCGGTCCCTCCGGCCGCTCGCGGCTCTCGTTGATCCTGGCCATCGCCAGCGTGAGCCGCTTGGCCACGTCCTCGACGATCTGGAACAGCTCCTGGCCCTGCTCGGTCAGCACGAGGCCGCGCGCGTGGCGGTGGAACAGCGACACGCCGAGCGACTCCTCCAGCCCGCTGATCTGCCGGCTGACGGCGGACTGGCTCAGGTTGAGCCGGCGCCCGGCGCGCGTGAAGCTGCCCGATTCGGCGACCGCGTGGAACACCCGCAGCCGATCCCAGTCCACGATCATTCCCCCTCGAGGTCAGCCACCGGAAACGACAAGCCGCGCGCGGGATCCTCGTCGACCCCGACCGCCTTGTGGTTTTCGAGGATATACCAGGTTTTGACGTGGCGCTCGGGCCCGGGCCAGGGGGCGAACATCGCGGCGTGGCTCTCGCACGGCGCGCCCGTCGCGAGGCGCACGCCGACCACCCGAACGTCAGCCAATGTCCGCGCCGCCGACGTCCCGAACCGCTCCTGTGCGAACGCCTCCGGCAGGACGTCCCTCAGGCGCGGCATCTGCCGGCCGGTTCACGCGGCCTGGCGGACATTGACCGCCTTGAAGCCGCCGAAGCCGTCCTCGACGATGTCGAATTCGATCTCCTGGTCCTTGGACAGGTCCTTGACCGGCCCTTCCTTGAGCGCGGACTTGTGGATGAAGATGTCGCGGCCGCTCTTGAAATCGGTGACGTAGCCGCCGAACGGCGGCTGCTGCGCCGCGTAGTAACGCACCTTCCCCTTCGTCGGCCCCGGCGCGATGCCGCGCGCCGCGCCGCGCTCCATCGCCGGCTTGCTGGTCGCCACGGTGACGCCGGTGCCGGCCTTGTTAAACGCCTCCAGGATCTCCCTGGCGACGTCGTAGGCCGACTGCGCGGTCGTGTCGATCTCCAGCGCCGGCCTGACGTCGCTCTCCTGCGCGCCGTAGAGCCGCCGCCGCAGCTCCGCATCGAGGCGGTCGCGCTCGGCGACGCTCTCGCCGAGCTGGCGGGTACGGCCCCCGCCCTCCTCCTTGCGCTTGTGCCAGCGGGCCTCGCGCACATCCTCGCGCGAAGTCAGGCGCACGAAGAAGACGTTGGCGACGTCCTTCAGGACCGCGTCCATGAACGAGCTCTCGAAGATCATCAGCGGCTCGTCGCGCTTCGCCATCTCGCGCGTCTCGGCGTCGATGGCGTTGTGCTGCTCGAGCGGCACCTTGTGCGCCGTCGGCAGCTTGGCGACCTTCGCCTTGGTGGTGGCGAGCTCGCCGCGGTTGACAACCTTGAATCCGGTGATGCGGGAGATTTCCTGCGCCACCTCGGTCTTGAGGCAGCAGCTGTTGCCGTAGATCGCGATGATGTTCATGGCTGGTTGTCCATCGTAGTCCGTTTCGTTGGCGCCGGGCGGGACGCCGCCGGCGAATGACACATGGCGCTCATGGGGCCGGGGTTCTCCCGGGCAGCAGCCCGCGCATGACGCCCATCTTCTTCGCCGCCAGCAGGCCCTGCTGCGAGTTCATCAGCCGCCCCATCGGCGTCGCGCAGGAGTGGATCAGGCGCTTGAGCGGGATGTAGGCGAGGAACAGGCACGAGCCCAGGACGTGAACCTGCCACAGGACCTCGTAGGCCACGCTGCCGACCCAGTCCCGCGCCGGGATGAGCAGGGCGAAGCCGTAGCCGACGAAAGAGACGGCGTGAAACGGCTGCATGCCGCTGCCGGCGATGCGCATGCCCTCGACGACGAAGCCGCTCACCACGACGAACAGAAGGAAGACCGCGCTCGGCGTGTCGGCGTACTTCTGCTCGTCGGTGCCGTTCACCATCGCGCGCCAGACGAGCGCGAGGATGCAGCCCGCCAGCATCATCAGGCCGAACAGGTCGTAGAGGAAATCGAAGCCGAGCCTCACCGGGTGGTCGGGAATTGCCCACAGGTTCGGCAGCCCGAACGCGGGCAGCGCCTCGCGGAACAGCATCGCCACGCCCTCGGTCAGGAGCGTCAGCATGAAGCCCCAGTAGATCAGCGTGTGGCGAACCCAGCGCAGGCGGCTGGTGGACAGCAGCGTCCGATGGAGGACGACCTCGTCGAGCAGCACGCTGCGCATCGCCCCCGGGTCGGCCGCATCGCGCGAGATGAAGCGGCGATAGCGATCCCAGGTCGGCAGGTTGCGCTCGATGAGTCGGCGGTAGATGCCGGTGTCGAGCACCACGATGGCCGCCAGCACGGCGGGCCCGAAGATCATCCAGCGCAGCTCGATGCGCCCGAACCAGGCCTCGTGCACGAAGTACCCCGACAGCGCGCAAACGGCCCAGACGTAACCCCAGCCGCCGGTCAGGAAGAGCAGGCGCATCGCGCGCCTCAGGAATTCGGTGTCCCCAGCGCGGGTCAGGAAGAACACCGCGGCGGCGAGGATGCCCACGCCCAGCGCGCCGAAGCCCAGCACGAGGAAGCCGTAGCCGACGCCGTGCAGCGGCAGTCCGGCGAGCCCGGCGGCGACGAGCAGGATCCCCGCGACCCGGCGCAGCCACCAGCCGGCGCCCTTCGCCGCCGGCGCCGCGGTGAGGTCCGAAGCCATCGCGCTGCCGTCCCGCCGCCCGAGCCCTCAGCCGCCGGCCTTGGCCTTGGCGGCTTCGCGCTCCCGGTCGATCTCCAGCATCAGGCCGTGCAGCGCCTCGCTGCCGCCCGGCATGTCCTTGTACTTGGTGACGCAGGCGCGCGCCTTGTCGACCGCGATCAGGGCGTCGGCGGCGTAGGCGTCGGCGCCGATCTTGTCGCACCAGGCCTGGCTGATCGGCGCGCCGCCGACGAAGACCTTGACCTTCTCGCGCAGGCCTTCGGACTTGATCAGCTTCAGCGTTTCCCACTGCATGTTCATGGTGGTGGTCAGCAGTGCCGAGAACCCGACGATGACCGGCTTGTGCTCGCGGATCGCGGCGATGAAATCCTCCGGCGGCACCGAGACGCCGAGGTCGATGACGGTGAAACCGGCCGCCTCCATCATCATCGCGACGATCTTCTTGCCGATGTCGTGCAGGTCGCCCTGCACCGTGCCCACCACCACGGTGCCGATCTCCTCGGTCTTCTCGGCGATGATCAGCGGCTTGAGCATGCCGAGCGCCTGGTGCATGCACTTGGCGGACATCATCACTTCCGGCAGGAAGTACTCGTCCATCTTGAAGCGCCGGCCCACCTCGGCGATGCCGGTGGCCATCGGCCCGGCAATCAGCGTGCGCGCGGAGACCTGGCTGTCCAGCGCCGGCTGGATCAGCGCGGTCGTCTTGGTATGCTCGCCGTCGATGATGTTCCACTCGATCTGGTGGAACAGCTCCTTGATCTCCGGCGGCGCGTCGCTCCAGCGCTCCGTCGAGCGCGAGTCGTCGATGTCGTACTGGAGGTCCTCGATGTCGAATTCTTTATCGGTGTCGATCTGCAGGGGCATGGGCCGGGTCTTTTCCAGGTTGTTCCGGATCTGGTTGGCGCCGCGCAATCAGCTCGCGGTCTCGGGGCGCTTCTTGCGCGGCTTCTTCTCGCTCCACGGCTCGTAGCCCTCGCCGGTGTCCGCGCCCGGCGGCGGTTCCTCGGGCAGCGGGTAGACGCCGTACTCGTGCGCCTCCTCGATCATGGCCAGCGTGTTCTCGATCGGCACGTCGTGCTCGAGCCGGTGCGACGACGACAGCAGGAAGCCGCCGCCGTGGCCCATCTCCCAGATGCGCGCGCGCACTTCCGCGCGCACCTGCTCGGCCGTGCCCCAGGGCAGCGTCTCCTGCACGTCGATGCCGCCGTAGAAGAACATTTCCTTGCCGAGCAGGCGCTTCTTCGCCGCCGGATTGGAATGGCGCGCCACCTTGGGCGGCAGGCTGTCGTAGCCGTCGACGCCGCAGTCGATAAGGCCGCGCATGAACGGCTCGGCGATCGCCCCGCAGCTGTGGAACTGGATCTTCCCGTTCGGGTTCTTCTTCAGGAACATTTCCTTCAGCGTGCGGATCGAGCGGTAGTAGTGCGGCTTGAGCTGCGACTCGAACATCGCGAGCGACAGGAACGCGGTCTTCTCCGAAGCGAGGTCCTCGGGGCTCACGCGAATCCAGTCCACGTACTCGCCGCACTCGGCGATGATCTTTTCGTGGAACTCGATCTCGATATCGACCAGCTTGGTCAGCAGCGCATCGAGGAATTCGGGCGACTCGATGAAGTCCGAGAAGATCTTGGCGTAGCCCACCATGTACTTGGCCTGCTCGAACAGGCCTCCGCGCCCCGCCTGCAGCATCAGGGCGAACGGCGTCTGCTCGCGCACGAACTTGCAGTAGTCCCGCAAGGTCATGCCCGGAATCGGCGAATCCGAAAGGATGTCGTCGGTGGCCTCGGGCCAGGGAAAGGCCTCGAGCTCGCGCAGGCCTTCCTCGAGCGGCGCGCTGGTCGCGTGGAACAGCGGGTAGCCGATCATCTCGTAGTACCCGCCCTGTTCGTGCGGCGTCCACTTGCGCACGACGCCCCACTCGTCGACGTTGATCTCGACATCGGGCGGGGAGATGCCCATGTCGAACGGCACCTCCTCGAACTTGAGCGTGCGGAAGCCCGGAGAGCCGCCCGGCGGGCCGGCGGAGATGCGCACGAAATCGAGGTCGAGCTTGGCGGCCAGGTCGAGCTCGAAGCTGACGTCGGTGGTCCAGGTCGTGGAACCGGTGCGGTAGTCGCGGGCATCGGCCTTGTACTCCATGCCGATGCCCTTGCGCAGGTTCTGGTAGCCCTCGATCGTGCCCCACAGGCCGACCGGCACCCGGTCCGGCTCGCGCAGGCTGATGGCGTCCAGCACTCGCTGGCGCTGGGGCGGAATGGCCTTCCCGATAATCGCTGCCATGACGTGCTCTACCCTTTGGCGATGTCGCCGGCCCGACACCGTCGGGCCGGCGGGTTTCCCTTAATAAACACAGACATTAGCGCAGCTCCGGGGCCTTGGCGACCTATCCGCCCGCGGGCTGGCCATGCCGTCAAAGCATAGCTCAGCAAGGACGCTCCCGGGCGAAGGCGGTGCCGCCACCGCCGCGCCCGGCCGCGTTCACTTCGACGGCGGGGTGAACTCCTGGAACCTGCCGTCCTTGTAGACGACGTACGACATGTCGCGCACGATCAGGTGCTGGGGCGCGTTGCCCTTGGAGATGGTGACGCTGGGCACGACGCTGCCTTTCCAGTCCTTCATGCCCTCCAGCGTCTCCACCAGCCGCTCGCGCGTGATGTTGTCCTTGCCCATGCGCTTCATGGCCTCGGTGAACACCTGCGCCCCGGCGAAGCCCCACAGGTGGATGGCGTCGGGCTCCTCCTGCGGGTAGTACTTGGCGAGCAGCTCCTTCGCCTGCTGGATCTCCTTCGCCGGCGAGTCGAAGTCGCGGAAGATGGTGGCGAAGTAGATGCCCTCGACCGCGTCCTTGCCCGCGAGCTCCGGCACCTTCGGGCTCTTGCCGAAGAAGACGTTCACCACCGGCACGTTCCAGTTGAGCTTCTTGCGCTCGGTGTAGAACTTCGCCGCGGGCTCCGGGGCGCACGAGCAGATCACCGCGTCGGCGCCGGAGTTCTTCATCGCCACGACCTGCGAGGAGACGTCGACCTCCTTCGGCTCGTAGCCCTGCTCGGCCACCAGCTGCACGCCGTACTTGTCGAGCACCGACTTGATGCCCTCCATGTGGGTCTTGCCCGACGGATCGTTCTGGTAGAGCACCGCGATCTTCTTGGCGCCGAACACGTCCTTGGCGAATTTCACCAGCTGCTGGCCCTCGTCCTTGTAGCTCGGGTAGAGCGGAAACACCCACTTGCTCGGGTACTCGAGGACCTTGCCGGCGCCGGTTCCGGGCCCGATCAGGGGCACGTTCTGCGAGGCGACGTAGTCGATCACGGCCGAGGTGGGCGCCGAACCCAGCGGCGAAACGATGGCGAAGCAGTCGTCGCGCTCGACGAAGCGCTTGACGATGGTGGTGGTGCGGGCCGGCTCGTACTTGTCGTCGACCATCTTGAAGTCGACCTTGCGGCCGTTGATGCCGCCGGTCTCGTTGACGTGCTTGAACCACGCATCCGCGCCCTTGCCCATGCGGAAGTAGCTGGACACGTTGCCCGTCATGGGCTGGTACGAGCAGATGATGATCTGCTTGTCGGTGATGCCCGGATCGTTCTTGGCCCAGGCGGCGGAGGCACCGGCCAGCGCGACGGCGCCGGCCAACAGCGAAACAATGGATCTCACGCGCATCATGTTGCATCTCCTCTCACGGTGGTTGGCGATACAGCTTGCGGCCGTTGCGGCTCTTGTGTTCGGATGGCGCGGCACTCGGCCCTCAGGCGGCCGCACCCATGTACGAATCGATCACCTGCTTGTTCTGGCGCAGCTCGGCGGACGGGCCCTCCACCGCCACCTTGCCCACCTGCAGCACGTAGCCGTAGCCGGTGCTCTTGAGGGCGACATGGGCGTTCTGCTCCACCACCAGCATCGTGGTGCCCTGCTCCGCGTTGATCCGCTTCAGCGCGGCGAAGATGTCCTGCACGATGAGCGGCGCGAGGCCCAGCGACGGCTCGTCCAGCAAGAGCAGGCGCGGGCGCGCCATCAGGCCGCGTCCGATCGCCAGCATCTGCTGCTCGCCGCCGGAGAGCGATCCGCCCAGCTGCTTCTCCCGTTCCTTGAGGCGCGGGAACATCGCCAGCACCATCTCGAGATCCTGGCCGACGCCGCCGCCGTCGCGGCGCGTGTAGGCGCCCATCTTCAGGTTCTCGAGCACCGTCAGGTCCTTGAAGATCTTGCGGCCCTCGGGAACGTGGGCGATGCCGCGGCGTACGATCTGGTTGGGATTCTTGCCGTTCAGGCGCTCGCCCTCGAATTCGATGAAGCCCGCCGCCGGCCGCACCATGCCGGAGATGGCCTTCAGGGTCGTCGACTTGCCGGCGCCGTTGGCGCCGAGCAGGGCGACCATGGCGCCGCGCTGCACCGTCATCGACACGCCGCGCAGCGCGCGCACGGCGCCGTAGCTCGCTTCGAGTTCCTCGATCTTCAGCAGGCTCATGCGGTCGCCTCCACGAGACCGGTGGACGGACGAGGGCCGCCGGATCGGCACCCGACCGCACTCGCCTTGCCGTCGATCCCCGTCCGATGGACGGGGCCCCTCGCCAGGTGGCTCATGCGGTCGCCGCCTCCTCTTCCTCCGATTCCTCCTCGCCGAGGTAGGCGCTGATGACGTCCGGGTTCTTCTGGATCGCCTCCGGGGTGCCGTCGGCCAGGTTGGCGCCGAAGTTGATCACGTAGATGTAGTCGCAGACGTTCATCACCATCGACATGTCGTGCTCCACGAGCAGGATGGTGATGCCCATCTCGCGGTTGATCCGCCGCACCACCTCGCGCAGCTCGGCGGTCTCCTCGTCGTTGCAACCCGCGACCGGCTCGTCCAGCAGGATGATCTGCGGCCGCGCGGCCAGCGCGCGCGCCATCTCGACCCGCTTCTGGTAACCGTAGGGCAGGTTCTTCACCTGGTTGTCCAGCTCGTCCGCCAGGTGCAGCATCTCGGCGATCTCCACCGCCCGCCGCGTCAGCTCGCGCTCGTTGCGCCGCGCCCACGGCGTCGAATACATGTTGCTGAACGGGTCGCCGATCAGGTGGTGGGCGCCGATCAGGATGTTGTCCAGCGTCGACTGCTCGCCGAACAGGTTGATGTTCTGGAACGTGCGGGCCATGCCGAGCGAAACCATCTGGTGCGGCTTGCGCCGGTTCACCGATTGGCCGCGGTAGAACACGTCCCCCTCGGTCTGCTCCTGGAAGCGCGACAGCACGTTGAACAGCGTCGTCTTGCCCGCGCCGTTGGGCCCGATCAGGCCGACGATCTTGCCCTCCTCGACCTCGAGGCTGACGCGGTTGCACGCAACGACGCCGCCGAAGCGCACCGTGATCTTCTCGCAGCGCAGGTGCGATCCCATCACGTCCTCCCGGCGGGCCGGGCGGCGCCGATCGGCTCGCCCGCGCGAGCGCCGCCGCTCGCGGCGTTGGCCAGCCGCCGCGCGCGCCATGCCTGGAACGGCCGCGCCAGCAGCGCCACGATGCCGGCCGGCGCGAACATCAGCACCAGGATCAGCACCACGCCCTTGAGGATGAACGCGAAGTCCGCCAGCTCCTCGAGGAAGAACGGCAGCAGCGCGACGAAGGCGCCGCCGAGGAACGGACCCAGCAGTGTTGCCGACCCGCCCACCACCGCCGCCACCAGGATGTCGACCGAGTACCAGACATCCGCGTAGACCTCGGAGGACACGTAATGCGTGATGAGGCCGTTCAGCGCGCCGGCCATGCCGGTGATGCAGGAGCTGATGGAAAAAGCCAGCGTGCGGTAGAACCAGCGCGACACGCCGCTCGACTCGGCCGCCTTCTCGGAGTCGCGCAGCGCCTTGAACGCACGCCCGACGCCGGAGCGCACCAGGCTCCAGATGAACAGGGTCACCAGCGCGAGAAAGCCGACGGTGACCCAGTAGAAGCCCTTGTCGTCGAGCTCGAAGCCGAGGATGTGGTTGGGCGGCAGCGAGATGCCGGTGCGTCCCTCGAAGATCTCCAGGTTGTTCACCATGGTGCCGACGAAAAACGCGAAGCCCAGCGTGCCGATCGCCATGAACGGCCCGCCCAGCCGCAGGAAGATGAGGCCGAGCAGCACGCCGACGAACGAGGACACCGCGCCGCCGGCGATCACGGCGACGATGATGTCGACGTTGTAGTACTTGAGCAGGAGCGCCGCGGTGTAGGCGCCGATGGCGAGGAACCCGCCGTGACCGACCGTCACGAGGCCGGTGTAGCCGGTAAGGATGGACACGCCCTGGGCGGCCATGATGTAGATCAGCACCAGCGCCGCCTGCTGCGCCATCCAGCCCTTCACCGACGGGAACATCGGCCAGACGGCGAGCGCGACGAACAGGAGGACCACCAGGATCACGTCCTGGCGGACGAAGCGCGCCTTCAGCGCAGCGACGGCGGCGCGGTCGCGGATCGGCGCGGAGGCGCTGGCGGCGGCGTTGCGGGCGACCATCAGATCTCCCGCCGCTTCTGGATGCCGAACAGGCCCTGGGGCCGGAAGGTCAGCAGGATCACGATCATGGCGAAGGCCGTGGCGGTCTTGTAATGGGAGCCGAGGTAGCCGCCGGCAAGGTTCTCGGCCACGCCGATCATCAGCGCGCCGATGATGGCGCCGGGGATCGAGTAGAGCCCGCCGAATACCGCGGCGACGTAGCCCTTGACCAGCACCTCGTCCATCATCTGCGGCGAGACGTAAATGATGGGCGCCGCCAGCACGCCCGCGAAGGTCGCCAGGAAGCCGGCCATGGCCCACGTGAGCATGACGATGAAGCGCACCGGGATGCCCATCAGCTTCGCCGTCTCGGGGTCGTCGGTCACCGCGCGCATCGCGATGCCCTGCTTGGTGAACTTGAAGAACACGAACAGGACGACGCCGATCGCCGCCGCCCACGCCATGTTGATCAGGTGGCCCTCGCTGACCACGGTGCCCAGCAGGTTGACCGGCGTCGGGTCGAACGTCACCGGGAACGCCTTGGTGTCGCGTCCCCACAGCCAGCCGGCGACGCCGTGGAGGATATAGAACACGCCCAGCGTCGCGGTGAACAGGGTGAGCCAGTCGGAGTCCGCGATCGGCCGCATGACGACGCGCTCGATGAGGATGCCGAGCGCCATGGTGCACACCAGCACCGCCGCGATCGCCGAGTAGTAGCCGAAGCCGAGCTGGTTGATGAAGAGCAGCGCCAGGAACGCCGCGATCATCGACATGTCGCCCTGGGCGACGTTGATGGTGCGGGTATTGCGGAAGACGACGACGACCGCGACGGCGGTGAGCGCGTACAGGCTCCCGGTCGCGAGGCCGCTCATGACCTGCTGACCAAACACGGGCATCTCCTCCGGGCCCGGCGTGCGGCGCAAGCCGCGTCGGGCACCTGTGGCTGGCTTGTTATTGACCGTTTCGCCTCGGCGCTCTTGCGACCGCCGGGGTAGAACGTGCGCAGCTATCAGGGTTTTTATACGCTAAAAGCCGGAGGGATATTTCTGCAATCCTCGAATGGTCGTCATGCTCCCGCCGCATGGCTGACGCGCGCGCCCGCCATGCGGCGGCGCATCACGCCGCGGCGACGCGAGCGCGCGCGGCGGCCGCCGGGGCGAGCGTCTGCCGCTGCCACGGCAGGAGATGGGTCCGCGAAGCGTGGCGCTCCCGCACCTCCTCGACGTAGACGAGCTCCTGCGCCCGGCGGGCGGCAAGCAACGGGTCGCTCACCGCCAGCGGCAGCAGGCTCTGCGTAATGATCCACGCGAACGGCTCGATGCCGGCCCGGCGCAGGTCGGCCTGCAGCGCCGCCGCTTCGTGGACCGGCGTTGCCTCCGCCAGCGCGCACAGCACGATGCGGGTGTAGCGCGGGTCGCGCAGCCGCGGCAGCAGCTGCAGCACCGCATCCGGCACCGCCTTCGCCTGCCGCGTCACCTCGCGGTGATACGCCTGCGCCGCGTCCAGCAGCAGGATGCTGTGGCCGGTGGGCGCGGTGTCGATGACGACGAAGCGGTCGGCCGCCTGCGCCACCGTGCGCGCGAACGCCTGGAACACGGCGATCTCCTCGGTGCACGGCGAACTCAGCTCCTCCGCCAGCAGCGCGCGGCCGGCTTCGTCCAGCTTGGCGCCGGTGGTGGCCATCACCTCCGCCCGGTACTGGGCCACCTCCCGCGCCGGGTTGATCTCGCCGACCGTCAGGCCGGCCGGCGCGTCGCCCACCGCCGCGGCGACGTGCGCCGCGGGATCGGTGGTGGTGAGGTGAACCGGGTGGCCGCGGCGCGCCAGCTCGAGCGCCACGGCCGCCGCCACGGTGGTCTTGCCGACCCCGCCCTTGCCCATCGTCATGACGACGCCGGGCCCCTGGGCCTCCAGTGCGTCCACCAGCGCGGCAAGGTCGGGGAAATCGCCCGCGATGGCCGACGGCGAAGCGCCGGGGGCGGTTGCCTCGATCGCGTCGAAGAACGTGCGCAGCGAGTCGAGCCCCACCACCTGGCGCGGCTTGAGCGGAACGGCATGCCGCGGCAGCCCGGCGAGAGCCGCCGGCACGCGGGCCAGCGCGTGCTCGCCGCGCTCCTCCAGCGCCACCGCCACGGGATCGCGGCGGTCGCTGGCGCGGAACACGCCGTTCACGACGAGCTGCTGGTTGCGGATTCCCAGCTCGGCGAGCTCCGCGCTGGTTCGTGCGGCCTCGGCGAACGCCGCGTCCTCGGGTCGGCTGACCAGCACCAGCGTCGTGCCGGCGGCATCGGCCAGCGCGCGCACGGCTTCGGCGTAGAGCTCGCGCTGCGCGACGAGGCCCTGCAACGGTCCCAGGCACGACGTGCCGCCCTTGGCGTTCTCGATGAAGCCGGTCCACGCCGCCGGCAGCGACAGCAGGCGCAGCGTGTGGCCGGTGGGCGCGGTGTCGAACACCACGTGGTCGAACGCGCGCGTCGCCGCCGCGTCGCCCAGCAGCTTGGCGAACTCGTCGAACGCGGCGATCTCCACCGTGCAGGCGCCGGCCAGCTGCTCCTCGATGCTGGCCACCGCCGCCTGCGGCAGCAGATTGCGGTAGGGACCGACCACGCGCTCGCGGTAGGCGGCCGCGGCCGCCTCCGGATCGACGGTGAGGGCGAACAGGCCGGCCTGCCCCGGGACCGGCGTCGGTTCAGCGCCGATCGTCAGGCCGAAGATCTCGTCCAGGTTGGAGGCCGGGTCGGTGCTGACCAGCAGCACCTTGCGGCCGCGCTGTGCCAGGGCGACGGCCACCGCGCAGGAGGTGGAGGTCTTGCCGACCCCGCCCTTGCCGGTGAAGAAAAGGTTGCGCGTCGGATTTGCGGTCAGCTCCATGCCTCACCCGCAGCACTTGCTGTGGGCGCCGGCCGGCGCAGGCTCGCAGCAGGCCGAGGCCGCGGCGACGGCCACGCCGATCGA
>CAZGTK010000004.1:0-21648 GCA_964528415.1 uncultured Burkholderiales bacterium
AGCGGGAATCGACGTCTCGGAGGAGGGATGGGACTCCGAGATGGTCAGCTATCCGCATGTACTCGAGCTCGACGGTAGGGTCTGGATGTTCTATCTGGGCAATCATGTCGGTCGGCATGGGTTCGGGCTCGCGAAGCTCGAGCAGAATGTCGGCTAAGCGCGGGCGGATGAGGTCATGAGATGGATCAAGATTGGGCGAATATTCGACCCGACCGATCACGAGTTGCCGAACAACTGCCGCGAGTTCGCGCAGTCGCCGCAGGCGCTCGTACACGAGGACTTCGTGCGAATCTACTTTTCCACGCGCGAACGCGACCCCGCCGGAGGAAAGTACCGCAGCCACGTTGCGTTCACGGACATGACCAAGGATCTCTCCAGGGTCCTGCGTGTCTCGGACAGGACAGTGATCGAATTGGGCGGGCTCGGCTGTTTCGACGAGCACGGAATATTTCCGATGAACGTCCTTCGCCATCGCAACCGCGTCCTGGGCTACACGTGTGGCTGGAATCGTCGCGTGTCGGTCTCGGTTGACACGGCGATCGGCCTTGCCATCAGCCACGATGGCGGTGTCACGTTTGAAAAGCACGGGGACGGCCCCGTGCTTGGCCCATCGCTGCACGAGCCCTTTCTCGTCGGCGATCCTTTCGTCATCGTCCAAGACGACGTCTTTCACATGTGGTACATCTTCGGGGTGGCCTGGAAGCGCTTTCGGCCGGACATTGCCCCGGACCGGGTATACAAGATCGGGCACGCGACGTCGACGGACGGCGTCAGATGGGTCAAGGAGGAGGGCCGCCAGCTCGTAGCGGACAGCCTGGGCGAAGACGAGAGCCAGGCCCTGCCAACGGTGATCCGCCTGGGGTCGCGCTGGCACATGTTCTTCTGCTACCGGCAGTCCTTCGACTTCCGGACAAACCGCGATCGTGGTTACCGAATCGGCTATGCCTGGTCCGACGATGCCGTGCACTGGACCCGCGACGATGCGGCAGCCGGTATTGACGTCACTCCCGATTCCTGGGACTCCGACATGATGTGCTACCCGCACATCTTCACGTGCGATGAAAAGGTTTACCTTCTCTACAATGGGAACGAGTTCGGACGACACGGGTTCGGAGCCGCCGTTCTCGGGTAGTTCCACGCGCCTTCGTGAGGCCGTCGACACGGCGACTTTCGACGACATCGTAGCGCACCTGCTGCGCTGCGACGCCGGCTTTCAGCCGCGCCTTAGCGAACGCGTCCGTATCCAAGATTACGCGGCGCAGATTCGAGCCCGGGCTGTCACGTTTGAGGCGTGGTCGGGAGCCACCCTGGTCGGTCTCGTGGCCGCTTACCTCAATGATCCGAACGGCAAAGAGGGTTTTGTCACAAACGTTAGCGTTGACCCCGAGAATCGCGGATTGGGAATCGGTGACGCCCTGATGCGACGATTCATTCAGCAGGCACGCAGGCTCGGGTTCAAGCGGCTCCGTCTGGAAGTTGGTATCGATAACGGCAAGGCCATCGCCCTCTACAGGCGCCACGGCTTCGGCGATGAGACTGCGAACGGCGGCGTCCTGGCGATGGCGCGTGAATTGAAAGGGGAAGCGGAACGTGAGCAGTAACAGAGACTACGACCGGGAATCGAAGGACTCATCCGAGCGCAGGTACGCATACTCGTTTGACTTCGATGTGATGCACCCATTCATGATCCGGTCTTTCGAGCCTTACTTCCGGCCCGGAAGCCTGCTCGAGCTGGGATCGTTTCGTGGCGACTTTACCAAGCGGCTGTTGGACCATTTCAGCAACGTTACCTGCGTCGAGGCATCGAGCGAGGCGATCACGGAAGCGCGGGCACGGTTCGGAAGTCGGGTCAATTTCCTTGAGGGACGCTTCGAGGAAATCGAACTGCCGGCGCGTTACGACAACGTTGTCTTGACGCATGTGCTTGAGCATCTCGACGATCCGGTCGGCCTTCTCGCGCGGATCCGAAAACAGTGGCTCGCAGATCACGGGCGGCTTTTCCTCGTTTGCCCGAATGCGAACGCTCCCTCGCGCCAGATCGCGGTAAAGATGGGGCTCATTTCACACAACGCCGCAGTGACAAAGGGCGAGGCCGAGCATGGCCATCGAATTACCTACACCTTCGATACGCTGGAGCGTGACGCTGTGGCGGCGGGTCTTCGCGTGGTCGCCCGCTCCGGAATCTTCTTCAAAGCGCTGGCGAACTTCCAGTGGGACCGCCTCTTGGAGACCGACATCATTTCCCCGGAGTACCTCGAGGGTTGCTACAAGCTGGGGCAGCAGTACCCGGATCTTTGCTCGAGCATTTTCCTGCTCTGCGAGAGCGGAGACCGAGCTTCTGACAGGTAGCCGGGCGGTATTCAGGGCTTTCTGGCGATCAGAAGCAGAGTGCCCCCCCAAGGAAGAGACGCTCGCCGTCGTATGAGCCACTCGTCAATTCGCATGACTGCGTCAAACACCCGGTTCACGACCGGATTAAAGCGCACGCGACGGTCAAGATCGCTGCCCGCCGCTGACGCTTTTCGCCCGCGGTCCAGAAGCCGCGAGACGAGCATCAGCGGAAACAATGCAAACACAAACGAGGTTGCGTAGAAAACGCTGAGGCCAGCCCTTTCGACCTTTTCCTCCAGATCGCGCCTCGTGTAGCGACGCTTGTGGTGCACGATCTCGTCGAGCCGGCTCCAGAGAAACGGATGCTGCGGCACCGTTAGCAGAACGTGCCCGCCCGACTTGAGTGCCTTGGCAATGCCGCGCAAAACAGCCTCGTCATCCTCGATGTGCTCGATCACATCGAACGCGGCTACGATGTCGAATTCAGACTCGAAAGGTATCCGCGTGGCGTCGAGTTGGATGAACTCGACGCCGACAGCGCCGCGAGACATCGCTGATTTCAGGCCACGCAGGTATACCTCTGACCCAACTAACTCGAGGCCCTGCGTGCCGGCGAGGGATCGCAGGAACGCGCCGGTTCCGCAGCCAATCTCAAGCATTCGGGTCGAGGCCGGCCGGCACAATCTCAAGACCTCATCTCGCAGCAGCCGCGTTCGAGACCGTACCCAGAAGCTGTCCGCTTCGACATCATCCGTGACGTCAAAGCCGGCCTCCGGATAGCCCGCGTAGCTATCAGCCACCTCGGCGTGATAACACTTCACGCCGTCGACGACCAGGTAGCGCCCCGAGGACTTCACAAGTACGTGTCCCGAATCACGAAGTTCGGCTTCTTGCGGACTTCGTCGTAAATGCGCCAGACGTACTCGCCGACGATCCCCAACATGAGCATGTTCAGGCCCCCGATGATCATCACCGACATGACGATCGGCGCCCACCCCGTGAACGGCGTCATTCCGAGCGCCCAACTCACTACCACCGTCAGCGCATAAACAAATCCGGCGAGCGCTGTCACAACGCCCGTGGCAGAGATGAATCGTATCGGGAGATAAGATGCGTCAAGGAAGGCATCGAGGAAGTTCTTTGTTTTCTTCCAGAAGGTGTACTGCGAGCGCCCGATCGTTCGCTTCCGGCGCACGTAGGGAATCAAGCTCGTGGGGTATCCCGCCCAAAGCAGATCCCCCTGAAAGAATCGGTTTCGGACATCCACCGAATTGAACGTGTCCATGGCGCGTCGGCTCATCAGGACGAAGTCGAACCCGCCGGGGGGCAACTGGGGAATCGAAAGTCGCAGGATCGAATAGGCGATCTTCGAGTGCAATTTGGCCGCGAGGCTGTCAGAACGATCGGTGCGATAGCAGATGACGACGTCCGAGCCTCCGTTCCAGTGCTCGACCATCTGTGGAATGAGGTCCGCGGGATCCTGGAGGTCCGCCGAGACGTTCACGATTGCGTCTCCCGTGGCCTGCTGGAACCCTGCGAGCATTGCCGCCATCTGCCCGAAATTCCGCGTGAAGCTGAGCACCTTCACACGCTTGTCCTCCCCCTTCAACTGGAGCAGTTCGGCAAGCGAGTCATCATCCGAGCCGTCGTCCACGTAAACGATCTCGTAGTTGTAGTCGGCCAACGGGCCCGCGAAGAGGGACATCAGGGCTGCGTGGGTCTTGCTGAGTGCCCCGGCGTTGCGGTAGACGGCGATTACTACGGAGATGGTTTTCATCGTGACCGAGCGCAGATTTTCACTGGATTATTTCACCGCGCGGACACCACCGCAATACGTTGAAAACGCTGAGGTAATGGACCACTCAATCGCGACGTGCTCGGAGGCTCTACCGAGCAGAGCTGCCGACTGGATTCCGGTCTTTCGAGCATACGCATTCTGACCGCCCCCGGCCTTCAATCACGCCCTCCGGCCGGCCACGCGTGCGGCCGGATGCGCTGGGTAGTCACCGGAGGCCTCGCAGCCGTGAGTGCCGCGCGATGGACGTCGTCCGTGCTGGCGCGGTTCCTGCGAGTTTTCCGACCGTGAAGCGGGTCGTAAGATGGTCCGCACGGACGGGCTTCGAGCGAATGCTATCATCTACGCCTTGCGACATCACCGCCCCTGGGCGGCACTCCGAGCCAACAGGCCTGCCCCAAGTACTCATTCGACGTGTGAAGCGAGTTCTGAAATCCGTCGCCCGATTGGTCCTTGTCCCGCTTGTGACCATTCTCGCACCGCTGTTTTACGTCGTGGCCCGCACCGGTGTCGGGATGGACGTCTGCCGGCGGATCGGCTTCCACCCGCTGCGCCTGCATTACTACCAGCCGATCCCGCGTTACGAGACCGTGCCGGAGAGCGTGTTCGAGGAGCCGGCCCGATTGCCCGGCTTCACCATCGACACGCAGAAAGTGCACGCGACGCTGCGGGAACTCGGGAAATGTGGTGACGAGGCGAACTGGCCGCGTGAGCCGCGGCCTCCCGGCGAGTACACCGCGGCGAACGACAACTTCGGATTCAGCTCGGCCGCGCTGCTGCACGCGTTCATACGCGCCCGCGGCACGCGCAAGGTCGTCGAGATCGGCGGGGGTTACTCGTCGTTGATCAGCCTCGCGGCGCTGGCGCGGAATCACGGTCCTTCGGCCTTCGAGTTCGTCTGCGTCGAGCCGTACCCGTCGGCGTGGCTCGAGCAGGCCATCGCGCGGGCCGGGACCAACGCGCGGCTGATCCGGCAGCCCGCCGAGCAACTGGACCCCGCGGTGCTTGCCGACTTGCGGGAGAACGACATCCTGTTCATCGACAGCTCACATTGCGTGCGGCTGGCGAGCGACGTCAACTTCCTTTTCCTGCAGGTCGTGCCGAGGCTGCGGCCGGGCGTGATCGTGCACGTTCATGACATCTACATTCCCTACGAGTACCCCCGCTCGCACTTCTTCGGGCCCAACAAGCTGTTCTGGAACGAGCAGTACCTGCTGCAGGCGCTGCTGACCGACAATCCGCGGCTCGAGGTGCTGCTGCCGGCGTTCATGGCGCAGAGGGACATGCCTGAGGCGTTCGCCGCGGCGTTTCCGCATTTCGACCCCTCCAGCGACCGCAAGAGCTCCAGCTTCTGGATGCGCGTGCGCGCCTGATCGGCGCCCTGCGGAGACGCTAGGAGATTCCGCCGGCGTTGCCTTAAAATCCTGATTTTCTGACATCTTCAGGCTGCCCAAGGGCGGCGGGGGCAATGACGACGGGCGCCAAGCTCAACGAGCAGGTGCGGGGCTACTGGGAGGCGGAGCCCTGCGGCACTGGGGAGGAGATCAGCGGCAACCTTGAGCCGCTGTCGCGGGAGTGGTTCGAGCGCATCGAGGCGCACCGCTACGCCGTCGAGCCCTTCATTCATCAGGTGGCCCAGTTCACGCGCCACCGCGGCAAGCGGATCCTGGAGGTGGGCGTCGGCGCCGGCACGGACCACCTGCAGTGGGCGCGGGCCGGCTGCGAGTGTTTCGGTGTCGATCTGACCGACGCCGGCATCGAGACCACGCGGGCCCGCCTCGCGCTCTACGGCCTGCAATCGAACCTGCAGCGCATCGACGCCGAGCGGCTGCCGTTTCCCGATGAGCAGTTCGACGTGGTTTACTCGTGGGGCGTGATCCATCACTCCGAGGACCCGCGGCAGATCGCGCGGGAGATCCGGCGCGTGCTCAAGCCCGGCGGTGTCTTCATCGGCATGGTCTACGGCCTGCACTCGCCGGCCGTGTTCAAGCTTTGGCTCCGGTACGCCCTGCTGCGCGGGCGGCCGTGGCGCTCCCTGCGGGACGTGGTCTGGCACCACGTCGAAAGCATCGGCACCAAGGCCTACACCAAGCCGGAGGTGCGCGAGCTGCTGGGGGATTTCTCATCGGTGGCCCTTCAGCCTCTGATGACGACCTACGACACCACGAGCTTCCCGCGCTGGTTGCATCGGTTCTTCCCCGATGATTGGGGCTGGTTCATCGCGTTCACGGCGCAGCGATAGATGTGCGGCGTAGCGGGGGCGCTCGCTTTCTCGGGCTCGAGCTTCGAGGTGACCGCGCCGTACATCGAGCGGATGCGCGACACCATGGTGCATCGCGGCCCGGACGGCGCGGGCGTCTGGGTTGCGGCCGACCGCCGTATCGGGCTCGGTCATCGTCGCCTGTCGATCCTCGATCTCTCGGAGGCTGCCGCCCAGCCGATGAGCAACGAGGACGACAGCCTCTGGATCAGCTTCAACGGCGAGATCTACAACCACGCCGAGGTGCGCGCGGAGCTGGAGAAGTCCGGCCGCCACCGCTGGAAGACGGACCACTCCGACACCGAGGTGATCCTGCACGCTTTCGAGGAGTGGGGCATCGACTCCCTGGAGCGCTTCCGCGGCATGTTCGCCATCGCGCTGTGGGACGCCCGTCGGCGCGAGCTGTGGCTGATCCGCGACCGCATCGGCGTGAAGCCGCTCTACTACAGCGTGCACCACGGCCGCATCGTCTTCGCCTCGGAGATCAAGGCGCTGCTGCAGGATCCCGAGCAGCCGCGCGCGGTGGATGTGCAGGCGTTCTACCACTACCTCTCGTTCCTAACCACGCCGGCGCCTCAGACGCTGTTCGCGGGCGTGCGGAAGCTGCCGGCGGGGACCTGGCTGCGGGTGCGCGAGTCGGGCGAGATCACGGAGCGCCGCTACTGGGACGTGTGGGACCGCACCGAGCCCAGGCGCGGGGTCCCGGAGTCGGCGTTGTGCGAGCAGCTGATGGAAACGCTGCGCAACGCGGTGCGTCTGCGCAAGGTGAGCGACGTGCCCGTCGGCGTTTTTCTGTCCGGCGGCATCGACTCGAGCACCAACACGGCGCTCTTCTCCGAGGGCGAAGGCGGCCCGGTGCGCACGTTCTCGATCGGCTACGAGGGCGAGTACCGGAGCTACCAGAACGAGCTGCACTATGCCCGGTCCATGGCGTCGCGCGTCGGCGCCGAGCACCACGAGCGCCTGCTGACGGTGGACGACCTGATCGACTTCCTGCCGCAGATGGTGCGGTTGCAGGACGAGCCGATCGCCGACCCGGTGTGCGTCCCCGTGTACTACGTATCCAAGCTGGCGCGCGACAACGGCGTGATCGTCTGCCAGGTGGGCGAGGGCTCCGACGAGCTTTTTTTCGGCTATCCGCAGTGGAAGACCGCGCTGGACCTGCAGCGCGCCGACGATCTGCCCGTGCCGCGCTGGCTGAAGCGATTGGGGCTTGCCGGGCTGCGGACGGCCGGCAAGGACCAGTCCTTCCGCTACGAATGGCTGCGCCGCGGCGCGGAGGGCCTGCCGATCTTCTGGGGCGGCGCCGAGGCGTTCACCGAGGCACAGAAGCTCCGTCTGCTTCCGCCCGAGCTGCAGCGTGAGGCCGGCGTGGAATCGTCGTGGGAAGCGATCGCGCCGATCCGCCGACGGTTCGAGGAGGCCGCCTGGGATCGCTCCCACGCCAACTGGATGACCTACGTCGACCTGCGCATGCGGCTCCCGGAACTCCTGCTCATGCGGGTGGACAAGATGAGCATGGGCGTGAGCCTGGAGGCGCGCGTGCCGTTCCTCGACCACCGTTTCGTCGAGCTCGCCATGAGCATCCCGACCGAGCGCAGGCTGGGCGACGGCACGCTTAAGTACCTGCTGAAGAAGGCGGTGCGTGGACTTATACCGGACGAGCTGATCGACCGCCCCAAGCAGGGCTTCGGCGTGCCGGTCTACGAGTGGTTCTTCGGCAAGCTGGGTGAGCGCACGCGCGCCGAGCTCGATAGCTTCTGCCGGGACACGGGGTTCTTCCGGCGCGACGAGGTGTTCCGGCTGATCGAGTCCGGAAACGGTCCGCAGGTCTGGTATCTGCTCAATTTCGCGTTGTGGTGGCGGGAGTATGTGGCCGGCTGAGAACGCCTACGGCCAGCGCAAGCGCCTCGAGTTCTGCGCCGCGGTGATCGAGCGCGTGCGGCCGGCGCGGGTGCTCGACGTCGGCTGCGGCACCGGCAACAACCTTACCCGGCCGCTGGCGCTGCGCTTTCCCGAGGTTCGCTTCCTCGGCATCGACAGCGACGCGCGCAGCATCGAGTACGCCCGCAGCGCGGGGCCGCTGGCAAACCTGGAATACGGCGGCGACGACGCCCTGGCGCGAGCAGACGCGGTGGATCTGGTGATCGCCTCCGAAGTGCTGGAGCACGTCGAGGACCCTCTCGCGTTCCTGACCTCGCTGCGCGGGCGGCTTGCCGCCGGAGGGCGGATGATCGTCACCCTGCCCAACGGCCGCGGCCCGTTCGAGTTCGCGTCGCTGGTGGAAGTGCTGCTGCGCCTGAGCGGCCTGTTCGACGTGCTGCGCCGGCTCAAGCGCTCGGTGGCCGGAGGCGGCTCGCCGGAGTCCCGCGACACGCTCGCCATCAGTCCGCACCTGCACTTCTTTTCGCATCACGCGTTGCAAAACCTGTTCGCCAGCGCCGGCCTCGCGCCGGAGCGTTACCGCGCGCGCACTTTTCTTTGCGGTTTCGGCTTCGACTACCTCATCCGCGGCCCGGCGGCGGTGCGCTGGAACGCGGCCGCGGCGGATCGGCTGCCGCCCGCCATGGTGAGCGCCTGGATGTTCGAGCTGCTCCCCGCGCCGGCGAGAGCCGCGCGGTCGTACCGGCCAGGCCCGTTTGCCCGCTGGCGCCGGCGTCTGAACGAGCGTTGCTGGGGCGGGGATCCGGCGTCGGATCCGTACCGGTGAAGCGGTTTTTCCAGGTCCTGTCCTTCGACGTGCTGGCCAAGGTGGTGCTGGGCCTGGTCTCCCTGGCGCTGATCCGCTTCATGCCGGTGGAGCAGTTCGCCGCCTTTACGCTGGCGGTGTCGGTGGCCACCCTTGCCGCGCAGACGCTGTCCGGCGGCTTCAACCGCATCTACGTCGTGGGGTACGAAACGCTCTCGCTGGCAGGCCGGGCCGACGCATTTCTCGGCTTCCAGCTCGCCCTGGTGGCCGTCGTCGTCGTCGCGGGCAGCGCGGCGGCGCCCGCGCTGGACGGCCTCTACCCGGCCGCGGTGGCGCTGGCGCTGGGCATCGTGCTGTCGGAATTCGCCAAGACCTACTACCAGCGGGAGCTGCGTTTCGGCCGCTACTCGGCGATCGAAGTCGGCCGGGCGGCGGGGCAGGCGCTCGGCGTGGGCCTGCTGATCGCGGTCTACCGGGACTCCCTGGCCGCGGCGCCGGTCATCTGGATCCAGGCCGCCGCACTGGCGATGGCTTTCGTGGCCACGCTGGCCAGCGTCGTGCGCTGGCGCAGCGTGTTCGATCCCGCGGCTGTCGCGCGGATCGCCCGGACCGTGCTGCTGGGACCCTACGGGTACCTGCTCGCCTACTTCGCGGTGCTGGCCGCGTTCTCGCAGATCGACGTGCTGATGGTCAAGGCGCTGGCGAGCGAGCACACGCTCGCGACCTACGGCTCGGCGCTGCGCTACTACGGCCTGCTCTCGCTCGCTCTCGGCGCGGTCCACGCGGTGCTGCTGCCCGCGATCCAGCGCGCCGCCACCGCAGAGGACCTGCGCCGCCTGTACCGCGAGCACTTCCGCCTGGTCCTCCTGTTCGCACCGGCGGTGGCGCTGGCCGCGTGGCTCGCCGGCTGGGTCCTGCCGTGGGTGGATGGTGGCCGCTACCCGGACGCGGTCACCGCGTTTCGCGTCCTGTCCGCCTCCGCCGTCGTGTCTTTCGCGTTCAGCCCGCACGTCAACCTGCTGCTCAAGCGCGGCCGCTTCCGCTTCCTGTTCGGGCTTATCGTGGCCGCGTCGGCGGTCGCCGTGGTCGCCAACCTGGCCCTGATCCCGCCGTTCGGGGCGGCCGGGGCGGCCTTCGCCACGGCGATAGCCTCGGCGTGTGTTACCGTCCCGATTTTCTTTCTGGCCCGACATCTGGCCGGCTCCGCCGGGAAGCTCGCCGGCGCCGTCGACCGTCCAGGAGCGCCCTGAGCCGACATGCAGCCCACGTCACGGCAGGAATTCGAGTCCATCTACGCCGGGTGCGTGACCGAGGTCATTGCGCGCATGCCGGAGGACTGGTCGGCGTTCTCGCGCCACAACGTCGGCTGGCGCAAGGGCGATTTCGACGCCGAGGGCTACCTGCGCTCGTCGGTGGAGCGCTACTGGCGCGCCTACCGCATCCTGGCGGCCGAAGGCGCCCGCGACGTCCTCGACGTCGGCGGCTTCCTCGCCGCGTTCCCGCTCACGCTGCGGCGCCTCGGTTTCAACGTCGCGCTGGCCGAGCGCTACGACTATTACGGGACGGCGATCGACGCCATCGCCGCGCACGTGCGCGACCGTGGCGTGACGGTGATCGACGCCGACTTCACCGACGCCGTCGACGGGATCGACGCCCTTGCCGATCGCTATTCGGCGGTCACCTGCATGGCCGTGGCGGAGCACCTGGCCCACTCGCCCCGCCTGCTGCTCGAGAACATCGCCCGCGCGCTCGCTCCCGGCGGGGCGCTCGTGTTCGAGGTGCCGAACCAGGCGTTCTGGCCCAAGCGCTTCGCCTTTCTGGTGCGGGGCGAGTCGGTGCTGGCGCCGATCGAGGACGTCTACCACTCGGCGGTGCCGTTCACCGGGCACCACCGAGAGTACACGCTGCGGGACGCGAAGTACGTACTCGCGCAGGCAGGGTTCGAGATCGTCACGAGCGAGGGCTTCAATTACGGTTTCGACACGCGCAGCTGGTTCAACCGGCTGAAGTACGCCCCCGCCTTCCTGTTCGAAACCTGGGCCGAGGTGCTGCTGCTCCACTGTCGCAAGCCGCGCGGAGCCGCGGCCGCCGCCTGAAAAGGGCATGAGCCGGCTGGCGCACTATCTCCGCCGAGCAACGGAGCTGCCGCCGCGGGTCGTGCTCGCCAAGGCGCGCCGACACCTCGCGCGCGCCAGCGCCGGGCGCTGGCAGCGCTGGCTGGACGCACGGCGCCCCAGTTACAGCCGGCGCCAGGTGCCGCCGCTGCGGTCCGGCCTGTTCCGCGCGCCGCCCGCGTCCGCTCTCGATTCGGAGCGCACGGTGCTGCGGCTGCTTTGCGAAAACGGCCTTGGCCACCGGTTCGACCTGCTCGGTTCCGGGTCGGTCGAGGTGCGCCACGGCATCGCGTGCGCGGGTGTTGCCGGCCACCGCTACGCGACCGGCGCAACCGTCGAGGCGGACCCCGACGGCCGATGGCTGGAACCGCTAGCGGGACCGGTGAACGCGCCGGCTTCGCGGCGCATCTGGCGGCTGGTCGATCCGGGGTACGTCCCCATCGACTGGCAGCTCGACTTCAAGTCGGGGCACCGTTGGTCGGAGCGGACGTGGTACCGCGACGTGGACCCGCACGCGATCCCGCCCGGCGCCGACATCAAGGTACCGTGGGAGCTGGCGCGTTGCCAGCACCTGCCCCAGCTCGCGCTGGCGCACAGCGCGGACATCGGCGACCGCGCGGCGCTGGTGCGCGAGTTCCGCAACCAGGTCCTGGATTTCATCGCCGCCAATCCGCCGCGCTTTGGCGTGAACTGGGTCTGCGCCATGGACGTGGCGATCCGGGTTGCCAACTGGGTCGTCGCGCGCGACCTGTTCCTGCAAAGCGGCGCGACGTTCGACGTCGAGTTCGAGCGCGTGCTGGCGCGCAGCGTCTGGGAGCACGCGGCGCACATCGCCGCCAACCTGGAGTGGACCGAGGGCCTGCGAAGCAATCACTACCTGGCCGACGTCTGCGGGCTGCTGTTCGCCGCGGCCTACCTGGACGACGCTCCGGGGGCGCGGCGGTGGCTCGCTTTCGCCCTCGGGGAGGTCGTGCGGGAAGCATCGGAGCAGTTCTACGCGGAAGGCAGCAACAAGGAAGCGTCCACCAGCTATCACCGGCTTTCGGGCGAGATGATCGTGTACGCCTCCGCGTTCGCGCTGGGGCTGCCGGAGGAGCGCGTCGCCGGGCTGGAGCGCATCGCGCCGCGAGCCGTCGGCGACGCCGCTGCCGCAGGCGGCCTGGAGACACTCGTGGCGGGCGGCCGGATCGAGTTTCCGGCGTGGTTCGGCGAGCGAATGCAGCGCATGGCGGCGTTCAGCCGCGACCTGACCCGGCCCTCGGGCGAGATCGCGCAGATCGGCGACAACGACAGCGGCCGCTTCCTCAAGCTACCCGGGACCTATGCGCTCGTCGAAACGGAGGAGGCTCGGAGCCCCTCCGGCGCCCTGGAGCGCGACACGCCGGGCGGCGGTGCCCGCGTCGACGAGCGATCCCTTGACCATGCCCATTTCGTCGCCGCCGTCGCGGGACTTTGCGACGATGGAATGAACGAAGCCGCTGCCGAGGCGCGTCGCGCCGACACGGCGATTGTTGCCGCCGTGGCCGGCGGCCGACGTCTTGCGGGCGGCGACGCCGATGCCGCGCGGCGCCGACGCGTCGGCGGCGCCGCCGATTTCGAGCAGTTTCGGCGGGAACTGGCGGCGCTGCCCGCCGCGCAGCGCCAGCGCTACGAGTTTCGCGCCGTTCGGAGCGGGCTGCGGGAGGGGCTCGAGCACCTTGCCTATCCGGAGTTCGGCGTCTTCGTCCTTCGATCGCAACGCCTGTTCGTCGCAATCCGGTGCGGGCGGCTCGCCGCGGGCAGCAGCGGATCTCACGCGCACAACGACCAGCTCGCCGTCGAGATCGAGGTCGACGGCGAGCTCCTCACCACCGATCCCGGCACCTACCTCTACACGGCGCTTCCCGAAGAGCGCAACCGCTACCGTTCCGCGGCTGCGCATTTCGTCCCGCTGGTCGCCGGGCGGGAGCCCGCGTCGCTGGCGAAGGGTCTGTTCGTGCTCGAGGACACCGCCCGGGCAGCGTGCGCCTACTTCGGCGAGCTCGGCTTCGGCGGCCGGCACTGGAGTTACGGGGAGCCGGTGATGCGCGCGGTCGAAGTGACCGATGACGCGGTCGTCGTCGAGGACGGGTTTGCCGGGGGTCCGCTGGTACGCTGGTCCGCCGGCGTCCAGCCGCCGTTCTCGCCCGGGTACGGACGCAACACGCGATGACCCGATCCGCGACGCAACCCGATTCGGTCTTGATCGTCAGCTTCTCCTACTGGCCGGCGCAGAACGCGCGCTCGTTCCGCTGGACGGCGCTGGCCGAGGACTGGGCTCGTCGGGGCATGCGCGTCGACGTCGTGTGCGCGTGGGTTCCGGGAGCCGCCGAAACCGAAACCGTGGGCGGCGTTCGGGTGCATCGGGTGGGAGTCCGCGCGGTCGAGCGCCTGCGCGCGCGTCTCGCGCGCTCGCGCCAGGCCGGCCCGGCGCAGCAGGCCGGCGAGCGGGGCGCGCAATCCCTTGGCAGCCGGGCCAAGCGGACCGTCGCGCGCGCGATCGCCGGTGCGTGGCAGCGCCTCTACTGGCCCGATACCGCGTGCCTGTGGTACTTCCCGGCGCTTCGCAAGGCGCGTGAGCTGCAGCGCGCCGCTGCGGCCGACGCGGTCATCTCGGTATCGCCCGAGTTCACCGCGGTCGCCGTCGGGCGCGCGCTCGCCGGTAGCGGCTCCGGAAGCAGCGCGTGGCTGATCGATCTGGGCGATCCGTTCTCGTTCCTGAGCGAGGTGCCGCCCAACAACACGCGTCTCTATGCAGGCCTGAACCGGCGGTTCGAGCGCCGCTGCCTGGCCCGGGCCGGCGCGGTAACGGTCACCAACGACGCCACGCAGGACAGATACCGGGAGAGCTTTCCGGAGAGCGCAGGCAAGCTGCACGTGGTGCCGCCGCTGCTGACGCTCGACGTGCCGGCGGACGCTGCGCCCGCCGCCAAGGGGCCCGCGCGCCTGGTCTATCTGGGCCGGCTGTACCGCACCATACGGCGGCCCGACTTTCTCCTGGCGCTTTTCGCTGGCCTCGCGCAAGACGCCGGCACGGACTGCGAGCTGCATTTCTACGGTGACGCCTCCGAGTGCGCCGACAGCTTCGCCCCGTACGCCGCGCTGATCGGCAGCAAGATCCACCTGCACGGACCGGTTCCCCGCAGCCGGGTGGCGGACGCGATGCGGGAGGCGACCGTGCTGGTGAACATCTCCAACACGACGGACTACCAGCTTCCCAGCAAGATCGTCGAATACGCCGCGTCGGGCAAACCGATCTTGAACATCGCCGAGACCCGCGCGGACTGCTCGGCGCGGTTTCTGGCGGGCTATCCGCTGCACCTCACGCTGCAGGCGACGCCCGGCGGCCCGTCGGCGGACGACCGCGCGCGCGTTCTGGCCTTGCTGACCCGCGCCCGCCAGCCGGTCGATGCCGCCGCCCTGGCCGCGTGGCTGGACCGGTTCCGGCTGCCGACGGTGTCGGCGTCCTACCTGCGCATCCTGGCGGGGATCATGGCCGGAGAGGCGGCATGAGCGGAGAGCTGCCGACCGCCGACGCCGGTCAGCCCGGCGCCGGCTTCGCCCCGGTCAGCGTCGTCATTCCCTGCTACCGCTGCGCCAAGACGATCCGCCGAGCGGTAGCGTCGGTCGCGGCCCAGACGCTGCGGCCGCTCGAAGTCATCCTGGTGGACGACGCCAGCGGCGACGACACCCTCGCCGAGCTCGAGTCGATCGCGCGCGAGCACGGCGATGCCTGGGTCCGTGTCATCCCGCTGCCTGCCAACGTCGGGGCCGGCGAGGCGCGCAACGCCGGCTGGGACGCCGCGCGGGGCGAATTCATCGCCTTCCTCGACGCCGACGACGCCTGGCACCCGCGCAAGGTCGAGATCCAGTACGCGTTCATGCGGCGCCATCCGGAAGTCGCCCTGTCCGGCCATCTGCACCGGATCAGGCGCTCGGAGGCGGCCAGGCACGCCGAGGTCGGCGAGGTCCGCGAAACGGTGATCTCCTACCGGCGGCTGCTGCTCTCCAACACGTTCATCACGCCGTCGGCGATGATCCGAAGGGAGCTGCCCTACCGATTCGCCGAGGGCAAGCGCCACATGGAGGACTTCCTGCTGTGGCTCACCGTGGCGGCGAACGGACACCGGGTGGTCCGGCTCGACGCTGAGCTCGCCTACATTTTCAAGGCGCCGTACGGAGAAACCGGTCTGAGCGCCGAACTGGCGGCGATGGAGCACGCCGAGCTCGACGTCTACAGCCGCATCCGGCAGCAGGGGCAGATCGGCGGCGCGGCCCACGCGATCCTGAAGACGTACTCGCTCGCCAAGTTCGCGCGCCGACTCGTGGTCGCCCGGCTGCTCGGCCACCAGGGCACCATGCCGTGGCTTTTCCCGCTCGTCTATCTGTCGATAACCCACTCGATCACCGCGCTCCTGATCGTGGTGGGCGTCTTCGGAGATCCGGCACTGGCCGCCGACATCGCCATCGTCCATGCGGCGGCGGTGGCGACCTTTCACGCGTTCTCGGCGAACACGCGAAACCTGATTCTTTCCCGCGAGCCGATCGTGTCGGTCGCCGACATCCTGCGCGCCCGCCTCGTCCTGGTCGTTCCGCTGGGAGCGGCCGCGTTGCTTCTGTCCGTGTCCGGCGCCGACGTTTCCTGGACCATCGCCGGCCTCCTCGTGCTGCGGCGCTGCGTCGAGTGGTTCAACGATGTCCAGCTGTGCGAGGCCGAGCGCGACCGCAACGTCGGCTTCGCCACCGGTTTCCTGGCCCTGCAGGCCGGGCTTTTCGCCATCGCCGCACTCGGCATTCTGACCGGGTGGAAACACTGGGATGTCGCCCTCGGGATCTGGGCGGCGGCGCCCGTGCTGGTGACCTGGCAGCTGCGCCGCGCCCTGGTGCAGGGCGGTCCGACCCGAATGCCGCTGCAGGTCATGCGCAATCTGCTCGCGCACACCGGATCCACGGCCATCAGCGGCCTCGCGCTGTACGCGTTCCGGCTGCTGGTCGTGCTGCTGCTCGCCAAGGCGTCCGCGGGAGAGCTTTTCACCGCGATCGCCATTGGCAGCTTCATCGGCACCCTGTTCGCGAACGTCCTCGGCCCGAGCGTTGAGCTTCACCAGCGGCACGGGGCGGGCGCGCTGCCGCGCCCGATACGCCTCGCCGTTGCGCTCAATCTGGCGGCGGGGGCCGCGATCTCGGCGTTCGCTCTCCTGATGCCCGCCGACGGCGCCTTCGCCGGAAAGTCGGCGTTCTTCTGGCTCGCGTGCGGGCTGTCGCTGGTCGGCGGCGTGGTCATGGTCAAGGCGCAGCAGGTGCGCCTCCGCGTGCTGCGCACCGGCGACGGGCGGGACGTGCTGGGCCCGGACGTCCTGATCCACATCGGGCTGCTGGCCTTCGCGCCCCTCGCCATCGGCCTCGTCGGACAGCGCGGTGCGACAACGCTCTACCTGATCAACGCCCTGCTTGCCTACGTCTTCTACAAGAGCTCTCAAATGTCCCTCAGCGCCCGCGTTACGGAGTATGTGCGCCTCGTCGTTGCGTTCTTCCTGGTGTTTCCGCTGTTTTTCCAGCTAAGCGGGCGCATCTACAACGCCCTCGAGCCCGTCGTCGACTCGGGCGGCGTTCTCCTCTCGCTGCCACTGCCCGTTTCACTGCTGGCGTGCTTCGCGGGAATCATCCTCCTGGGAGATTACCGACGCGCAACCCGCGGTTTCTTTTTCGTCTTCGCTTTTTTTGCCGCAATGCTGCTGGCATCCGTCGTAACGACCGCCGACTCCCTGACGCAGGAGCGGGGAAAGCTGTTGCTGCTGATCCAGTTTCTCCTGCCGGCGTTCGGACTCATTCTTGGCCAGATGATGGGCAGCAGCCCTGGCAGGACCGTGGAGAAGGGGCTGTTCTGGGCTTGCGCCACCATCATGCCCGCGCAGCTTGCGATCACCTGGCTGCAGGGGAAGATTTCCCTTACGCATTCGCTCTATTTATTCTCCGTCTACCAGCACTGGCAATACGTGCCCGTGGTGCTGGCAACAGCCCTTCTCGTCGCGCTGGGGGGGCTGCGACACGAGCCCGGTTACGGCCGGTGGACGCTCCCCATGGCGGGCCTCTCGCTGGTCTATGCCCTCTCCGCGTACTCGACGCTGGGCACCGCGATCGCCGGCGCCGGGCTGGCGGCGCTCGCCTTCGCGATCCTGCGCGAGCGATTCAACCTGCGCCGCGTTCTGGTTCTCGCCGGTGTCGTCGCGCTGATCGCAGGCACGCTCCATTTGCTGACTCGCACCTATGAGTTTCAGCTCAAGACCACGTCCCTCGGCGAGATGAGGGAAGCGGTCAGCGTTCCGTGCTCGGGGTTGCCAGCGAGCTATATCGCGAGAGCGGTCTCCGCTCAGGGCAGCGCATGCGTGGTCAACAGCGTGCCCGACTATCCCCTGGGGTACCTCATCGCACTGCAGCCGCACGCCGCCGAGGCGGTCGACGCGTTCCACGTCGAGGGGGAGCTGCGCCGGGGGGCGGTCACCATCGGCCTGGTGAAGAACAACGCCTGGGCAGTGAGCCGGAACGTCTCGACCCCCGGGCCTTTCGCGGTCAGCGTCAGCGGCCACAGCGGCCCGCTCGAAGGCATTGTCGCGGCGTCGCTCAAGCCGGGCGAGGTCCTCGACCTGACGATCGCCCGAGTGTACTGGGTGACCGCGAGCGGCATCGCGCGCCCGCTTCCCACCGCCGCGGATCGCGGCGCCGAGGTCCTACCCGAAGGCTGGGCCGAAGTGCTGCCGACGAACCTCGTCGAGCGCATCGGCGACTGGGCGCTGTTCGCGAAGCCCGTTTTCAGCAGCGCGCAGGCCATGCTGTTCGGTCATCCGCGGCCGATGGACCGCGCGGTGCGCACGAGCGCGCACAATTACTTCCTGGACCTCGCGTACAACTTCGGCGTTGTCGCGTTGCTGCCGATTCTTGGGCTGATCGCCTACACGGTCAGGCTCGTCTGGACGCATCGCCGGTGCGTCATGGCGGACCGCGCCCTCCTGTACCTCGCCGCGATGGTGCTCTTCCTGGTCCTGGTCGACAGCAGCTTCAAGGTGACGCTGCGGCAGCCTTATCCCGGATTGTTCGCTTTCTTCCTTTGGGGGCTGCTGCTCACGCGGCTAAGGGAGACCGCTGCCGAGCCGGCCGGATCCGTCCCGCCTGATCGCCGCGCGGGCTAACGGTAATACCCGGTGTATCGTCGCGCGAGGTAGCGCGCCATGCTGGCAAGGTGCCATCTCGCGTATTTGAGGCTGCGGTGGCTCTGACGCCGTGCGTCGTGAATGACGGTGACGCCCGGCTCGATCCTCACGGCGTAGCCCGCCTGCCTCAGGCGCGCGCAGATGTCCACGTCCTCGTAGTAGAGAAAGAAGCGATCGTCGAATCCGCCGACCCGTTCGAAGGTGTCCCGGCGAAAGAGCATGAACATGCCCGCGACCCAGTCGGGTGCCTCGGGCGGCCCTGGGCCTGCCCGGTCGTTCGCCGCAGCCCCGAACAGCGCTTTCCTCGCCAGCGACACGATCGTCGGGAACGGCCTCGCGTTGTCTTCCGCGACGCCGGCAGGACTTACGACCCTGGGCGCCACGACGCCGGTCCCCTTGTCGCCGAGATCCGACCGCAGAAGAGGAAAAGGGTCGCCCCGCAGCCTCACGTCGGGATTCAGCACGCAGAAGTACCGGCCTTTGGAAAGGGCAAACGCTGCGTTATGATTCGCCCCGAACCCCTGCGGCCGTTCGTTGCGAACCACCCGAACAGGGAACGGGCAGTCCGCGGCAACGTCCGCGCCGGCCTCCGGAATGTTCTGCGTCAGAACGACCTCGACAGTAGACCGGCACTGGCCGGCAAAATCTCCGAGAAGCGCGTTGACCAGCGTCGCCTGTCCGTGACTAACCACGGAAACCGTGATCAGGTCCGAATCCTCCGATGAAACGGGACAACAATTTTGATCTGGTCCGATTCTGTCTGGCATCGACGGTTTTTCTGGTGCATTCGCACGTATTATCCCAGAACCCCGTGCTGGCGCCGCTCTCGCGATTCCTGTCTTCCGACATCGCGGTCAAGGCCTTCTTCGTCGTCAGCGGCTTCCTGATCTTCCAGAGCTTCGATCGGGCCCGCTCACTGGGCGATTACGCATCCAAACGGGTGCGGCGCATCTACCCGGCCTACGCGGCCGTGGTCATCGGCGCGGCGGCGATCGGCGCGCTGGTCACGACAGCGCCGCTCGCGGAGTACTTCTCCGGGGCGCTGTTGCGATACCTTGCCGCGAATCTCGTGTTCCTCAATTTTCTGGCGCCGACCTTGCCGGGCGTTTTCACCGGCAACCTGTTCGAGGAGGTGAACGGGGCGCTCTGGACGCTGAAGATCGAGGTGATGTTCTACGTTTCCGTGCCGATCATCGGATGGCTGATCCGGCGCATCGGGCTGCTCTCCGTCGTCGGCGTCCTTTACGTCGGTTCGGTAGCGTACTTCGTCGGCTTGAGCCACGTCGCGGACGTCACCGGGCGCCCGATCTTCGATCAGCTGGCCCGCCAGCTCCCGGGTCAGCTCGCCTTCTTCCTGAGCGGGGCGCTGCTCTATTACAAGGAGGAGGCCTGGCGCCGCTGGCTGATGCCCGCGGCGGCCGTCTCTCTCGTGGTGCTGCTGCTCCACCCGCCTTACCTGAACGCCTGGCTGCAGCCGATCTGCCTCGCCCTGGTCGTCATCTACTTCGCGCTCGGATTCCGGTACCTCGGAAATTTCGGCCGCTTCGGCGACTTCTCCTACGGCATCTACATCCTGCACTTCCCCATCCTGCAGTGGATGGTATGGAACGGCTGGTTTGCCGACCGGCCGATCCTGGCGTTGACCGTCGCCTGCTTCGCGGTGCTGGCTGCGGCCTTCGCCTCCTGGCATCTCGTCGAGAGACCCTTTCTGCTCCGGTCTTCGCATTATGTCCAGGCGACGCGCGGGTAGGACGCGGCCGATCCGGATTTCGCCGCGATTCACGGGAGAGACGCCGTGCTGCTGGTGACCGGCGCCGGCGGCTTCGTCGGCCGTGCCCTGGTGGCGGAACTCCAGGCGCGAGGCAGTCCGGTCCGGGTCGCACTGCGAAGGCCGGGCAGCGTGCGCCGGAGGACCGAGACCGAGACCGGGTGCGACGCTGTCGTGGTCGGCGACATCGGCCCCGATACCGACTGGAGCGCGGCGCTTTCCGGCGTTGATGCGGTGGTCCACCTGGCGGCGCGTGTCCACATGACGCGGCAGGAAACGCCCGAGGAGGTTCGTGCTTACGATGCGGTCAACCGGGCCGGCACAGAGCGCCTCGCGCAAGCGACGATTGCGAGCGGCATCCGGCGGTTCGTTTTCCTGAGCACGGTCAAGGTCAATGGCGAGGACAGCGGCGCCGGCGCGTTCAGGGAATCGGACCGGCCGCGCCCCTCCGATCCGTACGCGGCTTCGAAGTGGCGCGCCGAACAGGAGCTCAATGAGCTGGCGGCGGCCGGAGCATTCGAGCCTGTCATCATTCGTCCTCCGCTGGTCTACGGGCCGGGCGTCAAAGCCAACTTCCTCTCGCTCATGAGAGCCGTGGACCGCGGCTGGCCGCTCCCGCTGGGCGCCGTCACCAATCAACGCAGCTTCATCTATGTCGGCAACCTCGTGAACGTCATCATGGCGTGCCTCGAGCACCCCGCTGCCGCGGGCCGTACGTACCTCGTAGCCGACGATTCGCCGGTCTCGACGCCGGAGTTGGTCCGCCGCATCGCGCGCGCGCTGGAGCGGCCGGCTCGGCTGGTGCCGGTTCCCGCCCCACTGATGCGGCTCGCGGGGCGGGTCACGGGGCGCGCGGACTCCGTCGAGCGGCTGCTCGGCTCGCTGGCCGTCGACGACTCGCTGGTCCGCCGCGAGCTGGGCTGGAACCCTCCCTACTCGATGGACGATGGCCTGCGCGCCACCGCTGCGTGGTTTCGCTCGCAATCCGGCCGCTGAGCGAGGCCGGCGCGGCCCGGGGCCCGCTCCGGTAGAATTCGGGGGTTGCCAACCCGTCCGGGCGCTGCATACGACCGCTCGCTTTGTCGTCTCCGACCCTCATCCCCTTGGCCCCGCTTGCCGCGATCCTGGTGTCGGCCGCCGCCGTGGCGCTGCTCCAAGGCCGGCTGCGGCGATTTGCGCTCGACCACCCCAACGAGCGATCGCTGCACGCGGCGCCGGTGCCCCGTACCGGCGGGCTCGGCATCCTCGCCGGCGTGACCGCCGGCGCGCTGATCGGCGGCCTCTGGGCCTGGCCGGTCCTTGCCGGGGCCCTCGTGCTGGCCGCGATCTCGCTGGTCGACGACATCCGTGGCCTGCCCGTGCTGGTTCGTTTTGCCGGTCACTTGGCGGTGGCCGCGGCGTTCGTCACGCTCTACTGGGGCGCGTTTCCCCATCCCTTGTGGGCCGTGGCTGCCGTTCTGGCCCT
>CAZGTK010000004.1:21658-23751 GCA_964528415.1 uncultured Burkholderiales bacterium
CGGCTGGATGACCAACCTCTACAACTTCATGGACGGCTCGGACGGCCTGGCCGGCGGCATGGCGCTTTTCGGCTTCGGCTTTTATGCCGCCGCCGCATGGCTCGCGGGCGATCCTGCGCTTCTCGCGATCAGTGCGACGGTCTCGGCGGCGGCGGCGGGATTCCTGTGGTTCAACTTCCCGCCCGCGCGGATCTTCATGGGCGATGTCGGCTCGGTGCCCATCGGTTTCATGGCCGGCGCCGTCGGGCTCGCGGGGTGGGCAAACGGCGCATGGGCGCCCTGGTTTCCCGTTCTGGTGTTCTCGCCGTTTATCGTCGATGCCACGGTGACGCTGCTCCGGCGCGCTCTGCGCGGCGAGCGGGTCTGGCGGGCCCATCGCGAGCACTACTACCAGCGCATGGTCCAGCTCGGTCTGGGCCACCGCAACACGGCCCTGCTGTGGTACGCGCTGATGGTCGCGGTCGGCGTCGCGGGCCTTTCGGCGCTCGGGAAAGCCATGGCGTTTAAGGCGGCCATGCTGGCCGGATGGATCGTCGCCTACGTCGGCCTGATGGCGTGGGTCGATCGCCGCTGGGCGGCGCGCGGGCGGACAGGCGCCTGAAGGCATGGCCTGGGGCTTGAATCCGCGCACCGCGCTTGCGATGGCCCACGACGTCGCGGCGGCCGCGATCGCGTGGCTGGTGGCGTACCTGCTGCGCTTCAACCTCGACTTCGACGACCCCTATTTCCAAACCGTGTGGGAAACGCTGCCGTGGGTGGTCGCCACCCAGACGGCCGTTTTCCTGGGCTTCGGGCTCTATCGCGGCATCTGGCGGTACGCGAGTGTCCCGGATCTGCGCCGCATCGTCGTCGCCGCGGTGGTCGCCATCACGGCAACCGCGTTCGTGCTGCGGTTCCTGCAGCTGCCCCTCGTGGTCCCGCGGTCGGTGTTCGTGCTGGATCCCATCCTGCTGATCATGCTGATGGGCGGCAGCCGGCTTGCGTACCGGACCTGGAAAGAGCACCGCATGGTGTCGTTGAACGCGCTCGACGCGCACCGCGTTCTGATTCTCGGTGCGGGAGATGCGGGCGCAACGCTGGCGAAGGAGCTGGCGAAGAGCACGGAGTGGCGGGTCGTTGGGCTGCTGGACGACAACGCCGGCAAGCAGGGTCGCCAGATCCACGGCCTGCCCGTTTTCGGCCGCGTCGACGAGCTGCCGGCGGTCGCGAAGCGGCTGTCGGTACACCACGCCATCGTGGCGATGCCGTCCGCCTCCCACACTGAGCGGCGCCGGGCGGTGGAGATCTGCGCGGACGCAGAGGTCAAGGCGCTGACGGTCCCGGCTTTCGACGACCTGGTGAGCGGGCGGGTCAAGGTATCGGCGATCCGGGAAGTGGAGCTCGACGACCTGCTCGGACGCGACCCCGTGCAGCTGGACGAGGCCGGCCTTCACCAGCTGATCACCGGCAAGACGGTACTCGTCACCGGCGCCGGCGGATCCATCGGTTCCGAACTGTGCCGGCAGATCGCGCGGTTCCGGCCCCGCCGTCTCGTGCTGCTGGAGGTTTCCGAGTTCGCGCTGTACCAGATGGAGCAGGAGTTCGCGGTTCACTTCGCCGACACGCCGTTGACCTGCGCGATCGGCGACGTGAAGGATCGCGCCCGCGTCGACGAGCTGCTGGCGTTGCACCGCCCCGCCGTGATCTTCCACGCGGCCGCCTATAAGCACGTGCCGCTGATGGAAGACGACAACGCCTGGCAGGCGGTGCGCAACAACGTCGGCGGGACGCTGGCCGTCGCGGAAGCGGCGATCGCGCACGGCGTGGCAACCTTCGTTATGGTGTCCACCGACAAGGCGGTGAATCCCACCAACGTCATGGGCGCCAGCAAGCGCCTCGCGGAAATGGTTTGCCAAGGGCTGCAGCGCCCGGAAGGCACACGGTTCGTCATCGTCCGCTTCGGCAACGTGCTGGGGAGCGCCGGCAGCGTCGTGCCCAAGTTCAAGGCGCAGATCGCCGAGGGCGGCCCGATCACGGTTACGCACCCTGAGATCACGCGCTACTTCATGTCCATCCCGGAAGCGGCGCAGCTGGTGCTGCAGGCCGGCCTGATG
>CAZGTK010000005.1:0-3996 GCA_964528415.1 uncultured Burkholderiales bacterium
CGCCGGCAGCCCCCCCTGCTGCCCGACGCGCCCGGGCTCCTCGACGCGGATGCTGCCGCGCTGGTTCTCGATGACCGTGTGGCCGATCGTGTTCTCGATGCCGCCGAGCAGGATTAGGTCGCTGGCCGCCACGCCGGTCGCCGCCCGGTTGCGGATCTCGACCAGGGTCTGCGGGTAGAGCAGGTTGACGTCGAACTCGAACGTCGTGTTCGGTGAGCTGAACGACAGCGACTGGTTGTTCGGGAAATTCGGCGTGTACTTGATGTCGTCGACCCTGATCTCCACGACCGCCGAGCCGTCGTGCGTGTCGATGTGGTTCACCACCACGTCGAGAGCCGAGTCGTTGATGATCCGGACGTGGTCCCAGGTCCGCTGGCTTTCGACCAGGCCGTGGTTGCCCCAGATCACGCCCAGGTTGCTTCCCTGGGGATTGGCGTAGAACGTGAGCTTTCCGGCCTCGTCGTAGATGATGTCATCCAGGATCACCTGAGTGGAGGTGAGCGTCTGGCCGACGGTCCTGCCGGCATTGGCGCCGAGGAACTCGATGTTCGTGAGCGCCAGTATCTTGCCGTTCTCGTCGATCACCAGCTCGGGGTTCGGCTCGCCCAGCAGGATGACGTGGGATTCCCAGAAGATCTGCCGGTCGAGCGATGTCGCGCCGCTCGTGGTGTCGTCGCCCTGGTAATCGAACAGGTTGAAGCTGCCCAGCGGACCCAGGTCGATGCTGAGGCCGATCAGGCTCTCGGAGCGATCCACGACACGCGTGACGGCGGCGTTGTTGACGGACTCGACGTAGACATCCGCGCCTTCGACCAGCGACCCGTGCCGGCCGCTGACGCGCGTCAGGCTTTCGTGGTCGACCCGCGAGTCCGCGTTCACGAACACGGGCGTCGGGCTGAGGATGTTGACGATGGTCGAGATGAAGTCTCCGAGCGCGCCGTCGAGATCGAGGTAAAGCGCTTCGGCATCCGACCTCAGCGTCGTGTTGTCGTGCCTGGCCAGGATGTCGACGTCGCCGTTGGCTTCGATGACCGAGCCGTCGTGGAGAATGGTCTCGACGAGGTCCCACGAGCGCAGGTCCGCGTAGGCCTCCGAGCCGGCGGCCGGCCACGCGTTGGCCCTGGAATCGGCCTCGGCGTTCGCGTTCCACTTGTTGCCCAGCACCGACCCGGTGACCTGCACGGCGCCGGTAGCCGCGTTGATCTCGTTCTGGCTGCCCGCGCGGGAAGCCACGACGACCCGATCGGCGGCGACGTCCGCGCCGCTCTTGAGGTTGACCTGGCTCAGCGCGCGATCGCCGCTGGAGCCGATGCGGATGTCGGAGTCCGCCCGCGCGAATCCTCCCCCTAGTGCCGCCGCGTCGGCATAGACATCGAGAACCGCGTCGAGACCGCTCCGCGCCTCGATCAGCACCGTGCGGTTCGCGTCGACTTTCCCGTCGATATTGACGATGACGTCGTGGTCGAGATCGATGAGGCCATCGGCATCCGCGCTGGTCACGGCGCCGAACGAGCCGTTCGTGCGCGCGACGGCGTCGAGGTCCTGCATGCCGGTGGCGAGGATCTCGACGTCGCGCGAGGCGTACAGGACGCCGCCGGTGAATTCCGTCAGCACGTGATTGTTGGAAAACACGTTCGCGTCGGTGTTGCCGATGGACACCGCCCCCGCGCCTTGGTGCGTCGACTGGGCCCTCGCCCGCGCGATCGACTCCGCCTCGATCGTCACGTCGCGCGCGCGCAGGACGCTGGCGTCGACCAGCGTCTGCACCGTCGGGTTCGACGTCGCGGACGCGTTGCCGAAGTTCACCGACACCGCGCCGCCGCCCGCGCCCGTCGCGTTGGCGAGAACCTGGCTGCCGTCGTGCACCGCGCGGATCGAGAGATCGTTCCCGGCCTCGATCAACCCGGCGCCCGTGGTGGCCCGGACCGTCGAGTCGGACGTCGCATTGGTGGTGAAGCCGGCCACCTGGATCGCGCCGCCGCCCAGGGAATCCGCGAACGCGTCCGAGTCGGTGTTCGAGTCCGCCAGCAGGGTGACGTTGCCGGACGCCGTGATGTTGCCGGCGCCGAACATGGCTTCGGTCGTCGAGCTCGTCCTCGATGTCGCGGTGGAGGCGCTCGCGGCGACGAGCCCGGCGCCGAAAGACTTGATGGTGGCCTTTGACCGGTCGGTCGACGTGGCGGTGACCGACACCGACGAGGCGCCCGCGACGCCGAACGTCGTCGGGTTGCCGTCGGCGTCCTGGCCCGGCGTCGTCGTGCCGACGCTGCCGAGCAGCTGGGCGGACGTATCGCCGAACACGTTGGCCGTCGGGCTGGAAACACTGACCGCGACCGCTCCACCTGCCCCCGTCGCCGACTGCGCAATCGCGTCGTTTCCAGACACTGCACTGACCGTAACGCTGTGCCCCGGAATCGTGATCAACGACCCGGAACCGATGATGGCGTCGGTATCGGCATCGTTCGTGACCTCGGCCGACGCGTTGGCGCCGCCGCCGGCAAAAAGGCCGATGGAGATCACGACCGACGAGGCGGTGGCGTTGTTGTCGGATGTCGCCGTGACCGACAGCGAGCCGGCGTCGGTCACGTCGGCGTTCAGCTCGGCCCTGGTGCCTCCGCTCACCCTGGCCGTCGGCAACGAGACGCCCACGGCGACGAGACCTCCGCTGGCGGCGTCGGAATCGGCCGTCGCGTCGTTGCTGGAAAGCGCGGTGAAGGCGACGGAGCCGTCGACGTCGATGACGTTGCTGCCGGTGCCGCCGGAGGCGACTACGTCGGCATCGGCGGTGATCTCCGCGAAGGCCGCGCTGCCGTTGATGGTGAAGCCGCCCAGCCCCGCCGTGACCACATCGGCATTCGCGGTGTTGTCGCCGTCGGCCTTGACCAGCAACGAGCCGGCCGTGACCGAGCCGTCCATGTCGGCCAGGACGGCGCCGCCGACCTGGGCCCTGGTGCCCACGATCGAGGCGGTGAACAGGCCGCCGGCGACGCTGAACGCATTCGCGGTCGCCGCGTTCTGCTGTCCCTGCAGCAGCGCCTCCACGTTGGTCGCGCCGGTCGTCCAGATCGTCGCGCTCGAGCCGACCAGTGCCTCGACATCGGCCGTGTTGCTGATAATCGCGTTGGCTTGCGCGCCGTTGCCGCCGGCCAGGCTGATCGAGCCCATGGCGACGGACGCCGTCGCGATGTTCTCCCCGAGCGCCTTCACGTCCAGCGACGCGGCGGCACTGCCGATGATGTCGCCGTCGAACTGCGCCAGGACGCCGCCGCCGACGTTGGCGGACGGGAGCATCACGGCGATCGAGATCACCCCGCCCGAGACGCTGTTCGCATCGGCATCGGCCTCGTTGTATCCCGTGGCCAGCACGTCGATGTTCGCCGCCGGCACGGTGAGCTGCGCGCTCGAGCCCACCCTGGCCTGAACGTCCGCTTCGGAGGTGACGTCGGCCACCGCGCTCGCCGCCGCGCCGGCGAACAGTCCCAGCGAGATCGTCAGGGCGTCCGCATCGGCTTTGTTGTTGCCGGTCGCCTGCACGGTCAGCGTGTTGGCGTCGGCCACATCGCCGTTCATCTCGGCGATCACGGCGCCGCCCACCCGGGCCGCCAGCGATCCGCCCGCGAGCGCCACCAGGCCGCCCGAGGCCAGGTCCGAGCTCGCGATGGCGTCGTTGTCGCCGGTGGCAGCGACCCGCAGCGTGTTCGTCGTCGTCAGCGCCGCCGTATCGCCCACCGAGGCCGTCACGTCGGCCTGGTCGGTCACCTCGGCCAGCACGCCGGTGCCCCCGCCGCCGAAGGCGCCGAACGCGCCCGCCAGCGTATGGGCCTCCGCCCGATTGCGACCCACGGCCTCGATCGTGATGGAGGACGAGCCGGTGACGTCGCCGTCCACGTCGGCCGCCACCGCGCCGCCGACCTTGGCCGTGGCCAGCATGATCGACACGCCCGCCAGCAGTCCGCCCGCGCCCTTCTGATGGTAAGCAACGCGACAGGCATCCCG
>CAZGTK010000005.1:4006-23354 GCA_964528415.1 uncultured Burkholderiales bacterium
AGCGACGCCGTCGCGGTCGCCTGATTCATGACGCCCTGCAGCCGCGCGTCCACGACCACGGCGCCGGTGGTCGCAACCGAGGCGGTCGAGCCCATCCGCGCCTCGACGTCCGCATCCGCGGTGATTTCCGCGATCGCCTCGGCGCCGGAACCGCCGCCGCCGAGCGAGATGCTCGCCACCGTGGTGGTCGCGTTCGCCTTGTTCTGGCCGAGCGCCTTCACGTCCAGGGTGGATGCCGCGCCGCCCTGCGTCTGCCCGTCGAACTGCGCCAGGACGCCGCCGCCGACTTTGGCTTCCGGCGCCATGATCGAGATGGAAATGCCCAGGCCCAGCGCACCGCCGACCGCGGTGGCCTCGGCTTCGTTGTATCCCGTCGCCAGGACGTCGATGTCGGCACCGTGAGCTGCGCGCTCGAGCCCACGCGCGCCTCGACGTCCGCCGCCGAGGTCACCTCCGCGAACGAGCTCGCGCCGGTGCCCGCGCCCAGCCCGGCAATCGCGATCGCCAGCGCATCGGCTTGCGCGTTGTTGTTGCCGATCGCCTCGACCTTCACCGAGTTCGCGCCGAACACGTCGCCGTCGAGCTGGGCTTTCACCCCGCCCGCGACGATTGCCTGAAGCGAGGAGCCCGAGATACCGACGATACCCGCGGCCGAGCCGGCATCCGAGTCGGTGATCGCGTCGTTATCTCCCGTCGCCTTCACCAGGAGCGCTCCGCCCGCGTTGATCGAGGAGGCCGCGCCCACCGTCGCCTCGACGTCGGCCTGATCGGTCACGTTCGCCGCGGCGCCCGTCACCGATCCGCCGATCGCCCCGCCGAGGGCGCCTGCCGCCGTGTGCGCCTGCGCAAGGTTGCCGCCCATGGCCTGCACCGTCACCTGCGAGGCCGTCGTGACGTCGCCGTCGAGGGCGGCATACACCCCGCCGCCCACCTTCGCGTCGGCCAGCATCACCGATACGCCGCCGAAGGCGCCGCCGGCGAGCCCCAGCGCCTGGGCATGGGCCTTGTTCTCCAGCCCCTGCAGGCGCGCATCCACCGTCACCGCCCCCGTGGTCGCAATGGAGCCCGTCGAACCCACCCGCGCCTCGACGTCCGCCGCGCTGGTCACCTCGGCGATCGCGCGCGCGCCGTTGGCGCCCGCGCCCACGCTGATGTTGGCGACCTTCACCGTCGCATCGGCCGTGTTCTCGCCCAGCGCCTTGACGTTGAGCAACGAGGCCGACCCGCCCGTCATCTGGCCGCTGAACTCCGCCTCCACGCCGCCGCCCACCTTCGCCGTGGGCAGCATGACGCCGACCGAAATCCCGAGGCCGACCCCGCCCCCGTTGGCGGTGGCCGTCGCGTTGTTGTCGCCCGTGGCCAGCACGTTCACCGGTGCCCCCGGCACCGTGAGCTGGGCGCTCGAGCCGACGCGCGCGTCGACATCCGCCGCCGAGGTCACCTCGGCGTAGGCATCGGCGCCGGAGCCGCTGGCGAGTCCCACGGAAATCGCCAACGCATTCGCGATCGCATTGTTGCTGCCCGACGCGCTCACGCCAACCGACGTGGCGTTCGTCAAGTCGCCGTTCAGCTCGGCGATGACCGCTCCGCCAATGGTCGCGCTGAGCGTCGAACCCGAAATGCCGACGATCCCGCCGGAGCCGGCGTCGCTGTCGACGGTCGCGTCGTTGTCGCCGGTGGCGGAAACCGTCACCGCCCCGCTGGTCGTGATGGCCGACGCGCCGCCGATCCGCGCGACGACGTCCGCATCGCTGGTGATGTCGGCGATCGCGCCGCTGCCCGCCGCCCCGAATCCCAGGCCGATTCCGACCGCCAGCGTGTCGGTATCCGCAAGGTTTCGCCCGTCGGCGGTGACCACCACCGACGTGGACGAGCCGACGTCCCCATCCAATTGCGCCCGGACTCCGCCGGCGATCCTGGACTCGGCCAGCATGACCGCGGCACCGCCGAGAGCGCCGCCGGCGCCGCCGCTCGCGTTCGCGATCGCCCGGTTCTTGCTGCCGCTGTGGCGCGCATCGACGAGGACGCCCGCCGCCGAGATCGCGACGCCGGCCCCGATCACCGCTTCGACGTCCGCGCTCGAGAGGATTTCCGCGAGCGCGTTGGCGCCGGCGCCGCCCGCGCCCAGCACGGAGACCGAAACCACGGTCGCTTCCGCGTCCGCGGTGTTGGAGCCGTCGGCCTTCGCCGTGACGTCACCCGCCGTCATGGTGACCGTGCCGCCCATGCCCGCCAGGATCCGCCCGCCGATCGTCGCGGTCGGCAGCGAGACGTCGACCGAGATCGCGAAGGCGCTGAGCGCGACCCCCGTGGTGTCGGCGATCGCCACCCGGTTGGCCGTCGCGTCGACGAGCACCGCGCCGCTGCCCGTGTCGACGATGGTCGCACCGCCCATCGACGCCTGGCCGAGGCGCGTGCCGATGAAGGCCTCTGTGGCGCTCAGCACGGCCGCGTCCGCGCTCGTCGCGCTGACCGCCGCTCCGGCGCCGAGCGCCACCGTGACGGTCTCGGACGTCGCGTTCTCCGTGCTATCCGCGAGGACCGTGACCTGGGACGCCGTGATGGAAGCGCCTTCGCCGATGTAGGCGAGCGTCTCGCCGTTGATGATGGCTTCGGTCAGCGTCGCGGCGACCGAGGTGCCCGCGCTCACGCCGAGGCTCAGCGGATTCGCGGTCGCGGTGTAGATCGAGTTCGCCTGGACGAGGAGCGGCGCGCCGGTCAGCGTGAACGTCGTCACCCCGAGCGGTGCCGTTCCCCACCCGGCGCCGACGTAGGCCTCGGTCGTGCGGTTGACGCCGGCGGTCACGTAGGCGCCGGAGCCCGAGCCGCCGAACGAGAGAGCGACCGAGGCGACGTCGGGCAGCGCCGACGCCGTCGAGTCCGCCGTGATCTCGGCGCCGGCGGTCGTGACGCTGGAGGCGCCGTCGACGTACGCGCGCGTCGCCCCGCCGATGTCGGCGTCGGCCTCGACCACGGAGACCGAGCCGCCGAAGGAGGCGGCGAAGCCGCGCGCGAAGGGCGTCGCTCGGTGGTTGCTGTCGGCGTCGACCTTCAGGGCGCCACCGGCAAGCAGCGTCGAGCCGCTGGCAAATGCAGCCACGTCCGAGTTGATCGCCTCGACCGCCCGTACCCCGACCACGGCGCCGCTGACCGGGCCGAGGGCTACCGCGGAGGCGTCCGCGCGCGTGACCAGGTCGCTCGCCAGTTGCACGCTGTCGGCGTCGATCCGCAGGTCGCCGCCGACCGACTGCGCGGTGCTGTCCTCGATGGACGCGGTCGTCATCGACGCGATGGTGTTATTCGCAAGGGCCACACCGGTCGCCAGCGACACGGGCCCGATGCCCAGGCTGAACGCGTTGACGTCCGCGGTCGAATCCACCCGGTCGTGGGCCTCGACCGTCATCAGCCCAGCCAGGGCCCGCGCGTCCGAACCGTCGCGCACATAGGCCTCGGTGGTACGCGTCACCAGGTTGGTGGCGCTTGCCCCGGCTCCGGCGGCCGCGCCGCCGAAGCCGATCGCCGCCGAGATGGCGTAAGCATCCGGCGTGGTGACGAGGGTGCTCTCGGAGTTGGCCGCAACCGTGAGCGCGCCGGTGTTGGCGCGCACCCGGCTGTCGCCGATGCCGGCGCTGGTCAGGCCAGCGAGCGTGTTGCTCGCCACCGCGCCAGCGACTGCGATCGACCCCGCAGCGTAGCCACCCGAGACCGAGACGGACGCGGCCTTCGCATCGACCGTGCTCTCGAGCAAATCCGTCGCCGTCAGAAGGACCGACCCGCCGGCGGTCACGCCCTGTCCGTCGTCCGCGTTGGACGCCAGGACGTCGGCCTGGACCGTCTGGGTGATGTCGTTGTTCACGATCGCGCCGGCGCCGGCGCCGGCGAGGGAGAACCCGACCGCCGCCGAGAGCGAGAGCGCGACGCCCTTGCCGTCCGACTCGATCGCGCTGTCGGCAAGCGCGGTCAGCTCAACGTTCGAACCGGCGTCCACGTCGCTGTCGCCGATGCGCGCGCGCACGGTGCCGTCCATGGCGAAGTCCGCCTTGGCGAACGCAACCCCGAGGGCGATCGAGGAGCCGCCCGCGAATGACCCGGCCACCGACACGCCGAACACTTCGTTGGTGAACCCGGTCTCGTCCGTCGCGGTGAGCACCACGGAGCCGGACGGGGCATCGACGTCCGCACCGGCCGCGATCAGCGCCTCGACGAGGTTCGTGGAGGTCACCGATGCGATCGCGCCCGCCGCCGCGGCCGATCCGGAGACTGCGCCGGCGCCGCCGAACGATACGCCGACGGCCACGCCGAGCGAGTCGACCGAGCCGTCGGATAGCGCCGTCAGCGTGACGTCGCCGGCCGCGGCCGTCACGTCGGAGCCGGAGATGATCGCCTGCGTGGTCGTGCCAAAGTCCACCTTGGCGACCGAAAGCGCCAGCGTCAGGTTCAGCGACACCGCGCCCGCGCCGCCGATGGCGACCGAGACCGCCGTCAGGGTCGACTCGACGCTCGAGCTGTCGGTCGCCGCGACCGCGATCGAGTCCGCGTCCACGTCGGAGCCGTCGACGATGCTGGCCTCCAACGTATTCGTCAGCGTGTTGGTGGCGTAAACCGCGGCGACGGAGACGTTGATCGAAACGCCCCCTGCACCGCCGGCCGAGATGCCCACGGACTGTCCGAACGCCTCGATGATATTGGCCGCGAACGCGTCGACGGTCACATCGCCACCGATGCTGTTCACCGTGGAGCCGTCAATCGTCGCCAGCAGGCTGCCGTCCATGACGTTCTCGGCGGCGGTCGCGGCAATCGCGACGTTGACGGAAAGCGCGCCGGCGCCGCCGGCGGACAGGGTCGCCGCACCCAGCACCGAAAGGATGTGCGCCCGATCTTCCGCCTCGACGGTGACGTCGTCCCCCGCGGTGACCGTGCCGGCGCTGTCGACGATGCTCGCCTCGATGGTGCTGGTGATGCTGTTGAAGGCAAGCACGCCCGCGACCGCGATGTTGACCGAAGCGCCGCCCGCGCCGCCGCCGGAGACGCCCAGCGCAACGCCAACCGACGTGATGCTCATGCGGTCCGCCGACCCGGCGTCGTAGTTGGCGGCCGAGACCGCCACGGCGCCGGCCGTGTCGACGTCCGAGCCGTCGATGCTCGCCAGCAGCGAGCCGCCGATGCTGTTGTTGGCGTAGACCCCCGCGCCCGTGACGTTGAGGGAGAAGCCGCCGGCGCCGCCGCCGGCGACCGAGGCCGACGTCAGCACGGCAAAGATGTCGGACCGATCGACCGCCGTCACCGCGACGGCGCCGAGCGTCGCGTCGTTGGCATCGACGTCGCTGCCGCCCTTGATGCTGGCCTCGACCAAGTTGGTCGTCGTGTTGGTCGCCCCGACCCCGGCCATGGAGACGTTGAACGACGCCCCGCCGGCGCCGCCGAACGACAGGCCCACCGCCTGCCCGAAGGCCTCGACCGTGTTGTCGGCGAAGGCGTCCACCGTGATCGCCCCGCCGGTGCTCTCCACCGTCGAGCCGTCGATCGTCGCCAGCAGGCTGCCGCCCATGGTGTTGTGGGCGTAGGTAGCCGCCGCGGCGACGTTGACCGACACCGCTCCGGCGCCGCCCGCGGACAGCGTGATCGCGGCGAGTTCCGAGAGGATCTCCGCCCGGTCCTCCGCCTCGACGGTCACGTCCTCGCCGGCGACGACCGCGCTGTTCACGATGCCGGCCTCGATGCCGCTTCCGATCTCGTTGAAGGCGATGACGCCGGCGCCCGCCACGTTGACCGAGACGCCGCCCGCGCCGCCGGCGGCGAAGCCAACCGCGACGCCGATGGAGGTGATGCTCGCATGGTCAGCCGATCCGGCGTCGTAATTGGACGCGGACACGGTCACCGCGCCGGCCGTATCGACCGTCGACGATTCGATGGCGGCCACCACGGAGTTGCTGGCGACGACATCGTCGAACGGATTGACGGTGAGCCGCAGGTCACGGGAGTCGATGCTGCCGTCGCCGTTCACGTCGAAGCTCGCGCCGATCAGGCCCTTCAGCGCCGCCTTGTAGGCCGCGTCGGGCTGCCCGGCCGCAAAGACGCCCAGACTGCCGTCCAGGGCATCGATGGCCTGGTCCGCCGTCAGGTCATCGGCGCCCGTCAGGACATCGTCTCCGGTTCCGATTTCCCCATCGTCGCCCGCCAGGTTGCCGCGAATTCCGTCCATGCCCGCCTGCAACTCGTTCAGGCGGTTCAGCACCGCAATGCCCGCGCGGACGTCGTGGAAATCGATGACCCCGTCGGCGTTCCAGTCGAAGTCGGTGCTCGTGGACAGGGCGTTGTTGGCGTAGACGAGCGCCCCCGCGACGTTCACCGAAACCGCGCCGGCGCCGCCGGCGGCGACCGAGGCCGAGGTCAGCACGGCGAAGATGTCCGACAGATCCTGCGCGCTGACCGTCACCGCGCCGTTCGTCGCGTCGTTCGCGTCGACGTCGCTGCCGCCTCTGATGCTGGCCTCCAGCGAATTGGCGATCACGTTGGTCGCCGCGACGGCGCTCAGCGCCACGTTCACCGACACCGCGCCGGCGCCTCCGGCGGAAACCCCGACCGACTGGCCGAACGCCTCGATGGTCTTGTCGGCGAAGGCATCGACGGTGACCGCCCCGCCGCTGGTATTCACCGCGGAGTCGTCGATCGTCGCCAGCAAGCCGCCGCCGATCATGTTCTGCGCGTAAGTCGCCGACACGCTCACGTTGACCGACACGCCGCCGGCGCCGCCCGCGGAAACGGTCGCCGCCAAGAGTTCGGCCAGGATGTGCGCCCGGTCCTCCGCCTCCACGCTCACGTCGCCGCCGGCGTCGACCGTGCTGCCGGTGATGCTCGCCTCGACGGCCGTGGTGAGGATGTTGACCGCCACCACGCCCGCGCCCCCGACGTTGACCGAGACCCCGCCGGAGCCGCCGGCGTTGATCGCCGCCGAGATGCCGATCGCCGTGATGCTCATGCCGTCGGCCGAGCCGGCGTCGTAGTTGGACGCCGACACGCTGACCGCGCCGGCGGTGTCCACCTGCGAGTCCTCGATCGTCGCCAGCAGCGTCCCGCCGAGGAGGTTGACCGACGCGGTGCCCGCCGCGCCGACGTTGACCGACACGGCGCCCGAACCGCCGGCCGCGACCGCCGCCGAGGCCAGCACGGCGAAGATGTCCGAGAGGTCCCGCGCGCCCACCGTCACTGCGCCGTTCGTCGCGTCATTCGCGTCGACGTCGCTGCCGCGGATGCTCGCCTCCACGGAGTTGGTGGTGATGTTGGTCGCGCCCACCGCCGTGAGCGTCACGTTCACCGAAACCGCGCCGGCGCCGCCCGCCGAGACGCCCACCGACTGGCCGAAGGCCTCGATGTCGTTGTCCATGAAGGCGTCGACGGCCACCTCGCCGCCGGCGGTGCTCACCGCGGAGTCGTCGATCGTCGCCAGCAGGCTGCCGCCGATCTCGTTCTGCGCGTAGGTCGCCGAGATGGCGACGTTGACCGATGTCGTGCCCGCCCCGCCCGCCGCCAGGCTCGCCGCCAGCAGCTCGGCCAGGATGTGGGAGGTATCCTCGGCCGCCACGGTCACGTCGCCGGACGCGCCGACCACGCTCCCGACGATGCTGGCCTCGACCTCGTTGTTGATCGTGTTGACGGCAACGACGCCGGTGCCGGCGCCCTGCACGGAAACCGTGCCCGCGCCGCCGGCCGACACGGCCGCCGCGATGCCGATCGCCTCGATCGTGGAGTCGGCGACCGCCGCCACGCCGACGGCGCCGCCGCTGATCACGCTCGAGCCGTCGATGGTCGCCAGCAGCTCGGTCTCCATGAGGTTCACGGCCGTGGTCACGGCCAGCGACATGGAGACAGCGACCGTCCCGGCGCCCGACACGCCCATCGCCGCCGACACCAGCACCGCCGTGATCGAGGAGACGTCGGTCGCGCCGACCGACACGTCGCCCCCGGCGGTCACGGCCGATTCGCCGAGGATCGAGGCTTCCACGGTATTGCTGGCGGTGTTGAGGGCGAACGCGCCCGCGCCGGCCCCGGAGATCCCGGCGGTGCCGCCGACGCCGATGCTCATGCTGATGGCGGCGGAAATGGCGTCGACGTCGGTGTCGGAAAGCGCCGACACGATGACGGCGCCCGGCGTGTCCACGCTCGAATTCCCGATGCTCGCGAGCAGGGCGCCGCCGATGCTGTTCTCCGCCACGGTGGCGGAGATGGAGATGGCAACCCCGGCGCTGCTGCTGGCCGCGATCGAGGCGGCGACCGACACGTTCTGGGCATTGATCTCGGAGCTGTCCGCCGCGCTCACCACCACCGCCGCGCCTGCGTCGACATCGCTGTCGAGGACGGTCGCCTCCAGGTGGCTGGTAAGCGTGTTCAGCGACACCACCCCGGACACGGCCGCCGAGCCGGCGAAGTTGCTGCTCCCGGAGACCGAGATGCCGACCGCCAGCGACAGGGCATCGACAGTGTTGTCGGCGCTCGCCGACACGGTGACGCCGCCGCCCAGCGCGTCGACGTCCGACCCGTCGATCGACGCGCGATAGGTTCCGCCGACCTCGTTCTCGGCGACCGTCACGGCGACGACGCCGGACAGCGCGACGCTGTTGCCGATCGCGATCGACGCCGCGACCGAGGCGGTATCGGCATCGATGCTGGAATCGTCGGTCAGCGTGACCGCCACCGCGTCGCCCGCGGTCACGGTCGAATCGACGATCTCCGCCAGCACCTGGTTCGTGGTGACGTTCTTGGCGCCGGCCCCGGCCCCGGAACCCGAAAGGGCGAGCGTTCCGCTGGTGGCCGACAGGGCGAAGGACGTGGCGGCGGCGACCGACGAGATGGTGTTCATCGCCGTCGCGTCCACGACCACGTCGCTCGCGCCGCCCGTGGCGGTGACCGTCGAGCCGTCGATGGCCGCGCGGCTGCTTCCCGAGATGGTGTTGACCGCCGCCGTCACCGAGACGCCGAGAGCGCCCGAAACGTCGCCGCTGGAGACCGATATCGCCACCGTCGCCGCGACCGCGTTGGACACGATCTCGGCCTCGTCGTCGACCTCCACGGAGACGCTGCCGCCCGCGTCCACCGAACTGCCCCCGGAGACCAGGGCCTGCGTCGAGCCGCCGATGCTGTTGATTGCCGTGGCCAGGCCCAGCGCGCCGGCCACGCTCACCGAACCGGTCCCTACGGAAACGCTGACGCCGATGGCCGCGGTGTTCGCGGTGATGGCGGAGAGCGCGCCGGCTCCGATCGACACCGCACCGCCAGCGTCGACGTCCGAATCGTCGATCCCCGCGACCACGGCGCTGGTGAGCGTGTTGGCGGTAACCGAGGCCGCCCCCGACAGGGCGATGTTGACATCGCCCGAGCCGACCGACACGGAGGCTGCCACCACGACCAGCGTCGCGTCCACCGTGCTCGCGTTGTCGGCCAGCATCGTGATCGGCCCGCCCGCCGCGACGGCTTGAAGGTCCGCCGCGTCGGCGCCCGAGATCAGCGCCTCGACCGTGCCGCCGACCGTGTTCACCGCGGTCGCAACGCCAACCGCGCCGGCCAGCGTGAACGTGCCGCTGCTCGCGCTGACCGAGACGGCGATGCTGGTGCCGAGGGCGTCGATGTCCTTGTCCGACGTCGCCGTGATGTCGAGCGCCCCGCCAACGCCGAGCGACGAATCCACGACGTGCGCCTGGACGTCGTTGTCGATCTCGTTGACCGCCACGGAAACCGCTGCCGTCAGGCTGACGGTGACGTCCGAGCTGCCCGCGGCCACGCTCAGCGCGGCCGTGGCGACGGCGACGTCGACGCTGGCGGAGTCCGTCGCGCTGATCGCGGCGGCGCCGAGCGCGTCCACCGAGGACCCGCCGATGACGCCGGCCTCGATGGTGTTTCCGATCGCGTTGGTGGCGCCGACCCCCGTGCCCGCGCCCGACAGGGCCACGTCGCCGCCGCTGCTCACCCCGACGCTAAGGGCAGCCGCGACGCCCAGCGCGTCGATCGCGCCGGCGGAGCCTGCGTGCGCGTCGAAGTCGCCGCCGGCAACGATCGACGATCCTTGCTCCACCACCGCACGGGTGGTGTTGGTGATTTCGTTCTCGGCCACCGTCACGGCGACGGCGAGCGACGCGGAATTGCTGCCGCTGCTGATCGCAACGCTCAGCGCCGCGGCCACCACGTCGGCCGTGATCGTGGTCGAGTCGGTGGCCTGCAGCGAAACGTCGCCTGCCGTGGCCTCCACGTCCGCCGCGCGGATGATCGCGAGCACGGAGCTGCTGGTCTCGTTCGACGCGCCGGCGCCCGCGCCGGTCAGGGAAACGGCGTTGCCGTTGCCGGAGCTGACGGCCACGGAAACCCCCGCCGCGATGACCAGAGCGTCGATGTCCTTGGACGACGATGCCGTGAGGCTGACGTCGTTGCCCGCGTTGCTGTCGACGCCGTCGATGATCGCTTCAGCGGTGCTGCTGATGGTGTTGTCGGCGACCGATACGTCGATGACACCGCCGATGGCGTTGTTGTCGCTGCTGAACGCGAAATTGAGCGTTGCCGAGACCGCATCGGCGTGAATCGCGCCGCTCTCGGTGGCGCTCAGGGTGAGGTCGCCGCCGGCGGTGACCGTGTTGACCGTGAGCGGCGCCGAGTCCTCGATCGCCGCCCGCGTGGTACTGTCGATCGTATTGGTCGTAACGGCGACGTTCGCGCTCAGCCCCGCCGCATTGCCGTCGCTCGAGCTGGCGACGGTGAGCGAGGCGCCGAAGGCCGTCGCGTCGATCGCGCCGGTGTTCGAGGCGAGCACCGACGCGTCGCCGCCGGCGTCGACCGTGCTGTCGTCGATGACGGCCAGCGCCGAGCTGGAAATCTCGTTCACGGCGACGGCGATACCCAGCCCGACGCCGATGTTCTTGTCGCTGTTGACGCTGATGGACCCGGTCACGGCGCCGGCGAGCGCCGAGATCGTGCTGACGTCGCTGGCCGACACCGTCACGTTCCCGGCGGCGGCGACGGAGCTCGAGCCGATCGTCGCGGCGGTTGTCGAGTCGATGAAGTTGCCGGAACCGGAGCCGGCGCCCGCCAGCGCCAGCGTGCCGCTCGTGGTCAGCGCGCCGGCGATGCCGAGCGTGAACGCCTCGATCGTGCCGGTCGATTCGGCCGTCACGCTGACGTCGGCCATGGACGGATGGGCGGCGTCGACGTTGCGCAGCTCGGCCGTGGTCGTCTTGCTGATGTGGTTTTCCGCAGCCGCCGCGCCTACGGCGATCGCGCCGAGGGCGTCGTCCGAGTTGCCGCTGCCGGTCGACACCGCGAGCGCGCCGGAGCCCGCATCCGCGTCGATCTCGCTCGAGTCGGTCGCCGACACCGAGACGTCGCCCGCGATCGACAGGGCTCTCACGCCGCCCGGATTGCGGACCGCCGCGGTCGTCGTCGACGCGATGAAGTTGCCCGATCCCGAGCCCGCGCCGCCGAAGGCGTCGCCGCCGCTGGTCGACACCGCTGCGGAGCCCGCGATCGTCAGCGCCCTGATCTCGGCGTCGTTCGTCGCCGCCGCAGTGAACGAGCCGCCCGACAGGTCGGCGTCGGTCGCCGTCGCCGAAACGGTCTGGGTGATGTCGTTGACCGCGACGGAGGCGCCGACCGATCCCGCCGTCGTGCCGTCGTTGTTGGTGATCGCGACCGCCGCGCCGCCCGCATCGGCGGTGATGGACGAGCCGTCGTCCGCCGTCAGCTGCACGGCGCCGGTCGTCGCGACCGTGCTGCCCGCGCCGATCTCGGCCCGCGATTCGGTCTCGACGATGTTGACGGTGACCGCGCCGGCGCCGGCGAAGACGACGGAGCTCGACTGGTTGTTCTCGCTGGAGGAACTCGAGGAGCCGGTATCGACCACCCCGGCCACGGCGATGGTGATCGCGTCGAGGTCGACCTTGGCGTCGGCGTCGAGCCTCACGCCGCCGCCCGCGGCGTTGAGCGTGTTGTCCCCGAGCGCGCGCGCCCGCACGAAGTTGTCGACCACGTTGACGGCAACCGATCCGGTAACGCCGGCGTCGCCGCTGACCGAAATGCCGAGTCCACCGACGATGCTGGTCAGGTTGGTCTGGTCCGAGGACCGCAGCAGGACGCCCTGCCCCGCATTGGCGCCCGTGTTGTCCGCGTTGACGTCGGCGCCGATGCCCAGCGTGGCGTGGGTCTCGCCCTTGAGCACCGCCACGCCCACCGACCCGGCGATGCCGACCTGGACGCCGCCGCCCGATTCGCTGCTGCCGCCGTCGCCGCCCTCGTCGCCGCTGTTGTCTTGGCCAAGCGAGCCGGAGGCGGCGATCGCGAGCAGCGTGACGTCCTCGAAGCTCGTCGCCGTGACCGCGAGCCCCCGCACGGACTCGGTGCCCTGGTTGCCGTCGCCGTCAAACGCGCCGTCGCGCACCGACGCCTCGGCGCCGTTGCCCAGCGCGATGACCGACGCATCGTCCCCGACGATGGCGTGGGTCTTGTCGAGGTCAACGATGACGCCGATGGATACGCCGACCGAGGACTCGCTCAACGACAGCCCGAGCGTGCCCGCATAGCTGCCGATCTTCGTCGAGCTGTCCGCCGCCACCACCACGCTGCCGTCGGCGTCGATCGTGGCGTTCCCCGCGGCGGGCGCCGCCGGGTCGCGCCCCACGAGGGCCCGCGTCGTCGTGGTGTTGACGAGCACGTTCAGCCCGCCGGCGCCGGAGGTGCTGTCGCCCGCACCGAGGTTGGTGGTGAGCTGGAAATAGTCCTCGGCGCCGTCGGCCTCGACCGTGACCGTTCCGCCCGCGGTCACGCTGGTCGGCGAAAGCGCGTCGCCGGAGGCCGCGACGAGCGCCTCGGTGGTCTTGACCACGACGGTCACGTCGAGACCGATGCCGACGCCGGTCGAGTCCTTGCTCAGCGCTACGCCGCCGGCGAAGTCGACGATCTCGGTGGAATCCGCCGCGCGCACCGAGACGTCGCCACCGGCCTCGACGATGGCGCCGGCCCCGATCGAGGCGCGCGTCACCGGCGTGAAGACGTTGATCGCGGCCGAGCCGGCGCCCGCGTCGCCGCCGGAGCCGATGGCGGCGCCGGCGACCAGCGTCGTTACCTCGACGCCGGTGTCGCCGAGCAGCGGAACCGTGATCTCGAGCGGCGTGATCGAGGCGTCGGCAAACACCGCAACCGCCCCCGCGGCGTCGACGTCGGCCCCGGCGCCGATCGACGCGGCCGTGTTCGAGACGGCGACGTTGACACCGATCGCGGCGCCCACGCTCGTCCCGCTGTCGGAGAGCGTGAGCGCACCGCCCCCGGCGATGTTCTGCAGGCCGATGTCCTGCCGCGCGGTCAGGCCGGCGTCGCCGGCCATGGCGGATACCGTCGCGCCGTCGGCGACGGACGCCGTCGTGTTCGCAACGACGACGTTGACGCCGGCTGCGCCGGCCACGGCCGTGTTCCCGGAGTCGCCTCCGCCGCCGCCTCCGCCTCCGCCGCCTCCGCCACCACCCCCGCCGCCGTTGTCGCTCTTCTGCGTCGAGCCGCTGCCGGCCAGCGCAAGCGTCTTGAAATCGCTGCTTTCGCCCGTGGGCGTGCCGGCCTCGACCACGAGCGATCCCGTGTTCGTCACGCCGTTGCCGACCAATGCGGCCGTGTCGAGCAAGCCGACGTTGATCGCGACCGCCGCGCCGACCGTGGTCTTGGCATCGTCGGCAAAGGCCAGGCCGATGGCCTGGGTTTCGGCATCCGCCTCGGACAGCGCCCTGACCGTCGTGTCGCCATCGGCTTCGACGGTGATGCCGTCCGCGATGGTGGCCCTCACCTCGGGTTTGAGCACCGTGGCGCCGATCGCCGCGGCCACGCGCACGGTGCCGCCCTGGGTCTCGGTGCTGGCCTGCTGACCGGTGCCGCCCTGGCCGCCGGGGTTGCCGGTCTGGCTGGCCGCCGTCGCGTTGGCGCCGTCGACCTGCGAGCCCGCGTTGGGCGAGGCCACCGAGGTGCCGGCGCGCGAGTTGGCGAAGTCGGTCTGGTTCTGGGTTTCCTGGTCGGCGGTATTGCCGCCCTCGTCTTCGCCCTTGGAGCCCTCGGCGCTGCCGGCGGCCACCGTTTTCGCCTTGACTTGCGAGGTGGCCTCGACGGTTACGTCGGCCGCAGACACGTCGCGGGCCAGGCTCGCGTAGGTATCGTCCTCGACCCAGCCCATGGCGAAGGCCACGCCGACGCCGGTCTGCCCGCTCTTGGCGTCGCCGTCCGCCTCGGTGCTCTGGTCCTGCGTGGACGCCGCCGCGATGGTCAGATCGCCCTCGACACCCAGCGCCGGGCCGATTCGTACTTCGGCGACGGTGTCGCTGTTCGCCACCGAAAGCGCCACGGCGCCGCCGATGTTGGTGCCGGTGGACGAGTCCGCGCCGGCCCCGGCCTTGGCGCGGGTCGCCATGGCGCGGTCGCCGGTCGCCGACAGGGTCACGTCGTGCGCGCCGGAGAGGGTGGCGCCCGCGTCGATTGCGGCGCGCGCGTCGTGGGCGGCCACGTTGATCGCGAACGAGAGCCCCAGTCCGAGGCTTTCGCCGCTCGCGTTCTCCTTCGGCAACGCGCGCGCCAGGTCGAACGCGTCGGCCTCGGCCACCAGCGTGACCGCGCCGACGTCGGCGTCAACGTCGGTGCCGTCGGCGAGCGTCAAGGTCGCGCCGCCGCCGAGCACGGCCTCGGTGCTTCCCGTCGCCACGTTGATCGCGAGCGACCCGGCCACGCCGGTTTTGCCGCCGCTCGCGCCGGACGCGGCGCCGGTTTCGGTGCTGTGGCTCGCCTCGACGAGGACGTGGTCGCTGCCGGTGCCGGCGCTGGAAATCTCGAGCGCATCGCCCTCGAGGGCCTTTTCCCGGCTCTCGGCGAGCCGGAGATTGCCGCTCGCGTCGACGATGACGAAGTAGGTTTCGCCATCGTCGAGGCCGCCCAGGTCGCCGCCGCCGCCGCCGCCGTTGTCGTAGACGACCGCGTCGCCGGTCACGAGGCCGCTGCCGCCGCTTTCGAAGCGAAGGCTGAAGCCCTCGGGGTTGAAGGTGATGTCGTCGTCGCTGTTGGCGCGGTCGAGCTTGTGCTCGTCGCCGGAGCCCTGGCTGGTCAGATCCACCCGGCCGGTGGTGCTGCCGGTGTCCTCGGCGTGCTCCTTCGTGTCGTACAGCTCGATCCTGCCGTCGCCGAGGTCGCGGACGTAGTACTTGGTGCTGCCGCCGTCGGAGGAGAGCCCGCCGATGCTGTCGTTGAGGAGGCCGCCCTTGTCGTAGGTGACTTCATCGCCGGTGGCGAGGCCCGGGACCTTGCCGACGTAGAGGGTGTCGTCCGTCGTGTTGACCGTCTGCGCGGCTTCGAAATCGAGCTCGCGCGCGAGCATCGTCGCCTCGACGGCGACGCCGTCCGCCGTTACCGTGGCGTCGTCGATCTCGGCACGGTTCTGTACGTTGGACACGTTGATCGCCACCGCCGCGCCGACGGACGTGCCGCCGCCGCTGGCGGCGCTGCCGTCGGCCAGCGCCGCCGCGTCCGCGTTGGCCTCGGTCTTCACGCTGAGCGCGCCCTGGGCGCTGATCGTGATCGGGTCGGCGAAGCCGGCGTACACCTCGGAGTTCGTGACGTTGACCGCGATGGCCGCAGCGACGCTCACGCTGCCGCCGGAGCTGGAGGCGTCGGGAGCGGTGCCGGTGTTCGAGGCGCTGCCGCGGCGCGCCGACGACTGGTTATTGGCGAAGTCGGTCTGCGCCTGGTTCTGCTGGTTGACGCCGTCGTCGTCGGCCGTGCCCTGCGTGCCGTCGTCCTCTTCGGCGCCGGCGGCGCTCGCCTCGCTTTCGCTGCGGGTTCGCATGCCGCCCTGCGCCAGCAGGCTCACTGCGGCCGCGCTGGCCACGTCACGCATCAGGGTCGCGGTCGCGCTCTCCTCGGCAATCGTCAACGCCAGCGAGGCGCCGACCGTGGTGTTGCCGCCCTCGGCGTCGCCCTTGGCCGTCGTGCGGGTGTCGCCGTCGTGGGTGGCGGTCAGCGACAGGCCGCCACCAACGGCGAGCAGCGCGCCGCCGTTCACGCTTGCCGCGGTGTCGTCGAACACGAGCGAAATGGCGACGACCGGCGTGATCACGGTGGTGCCGCCGGACGCGGCGCCCTCGGCCCGGGTCTTGGCGGTATGCGTTCCTTCGGCGGTGAGCGACACCGCCCCGGCGTTGCTCAGTGCGGCGCCGTCCGCGATACGCGCGCGCGTGTCCCGGTCGTAGATTCCCAGTGCCACCGACGCGCCGATGCCCAGACTTTCGCCCGACGCGCCGTCCTCGTCGGGTACCGCGCTCGTTTCCGCGGCCGTCGCGGACGTCGCGGAGAGCGACAGATTGGCCCCGTTCAGGTTGACCGAGGCGCCGCTTTCGACCAGCGCCTCCACCCGCGGCAGCACCACGTTCACGGCCAGCGAGCCGGCAATCCCGACCTTGCTGCCGTCGCCGGCGCCGGACTTGGCCGCGACAGCATAGGTGTTGTCGGCATCCAGCGCAGCGTTGAGCGCCACGTTGGCGGCCGTCAGGCTGCCCGAGCCGCCCAGGCGGGCGCTGACCGTCGAATCGACCACGCCGATGGCCACCGCGACGCCGACGCCGGTCGAACCGCTGCCGGTGTTCGAACCGTCGGCGTTGGAACTGACGCTTTCCGTGGCGGTGGCGTTGAGGGTGATGTCGCCCGCCGTGCTGATCGCGCCGGATGTGTCGATGTACGCTTCCGTGACCGGCCGGTAGTCGGTGACGACCACCGCCCCGGCGAAGCTGATCGAGCCCTCCGAGGTTTGCGCCTGGTCGGACGTGTCGCCGTCCTGGTTGGGATCGGCGAGCCGCTCCTCCGACTGGTTCGACCCGCCGCCGTCCTCCGCGCCGCCCGCCGTCGAGGTGGACGCGGTGACCACGGTGCTTTCGAGGGTCGCCGTCAGGGCGACGCTGTCGGGTGTGTCGCCGGCGTTCGCGCCGATGCTGGCGCCGTCCGTCACGAAGGCGGCCGTGAGCGCCTGGACCTCCGTCACCGCCAGCGTCGCGCCGGCGGTGCCGCCGGAGCCGTCTGCCGTGCTGTCGATATCGAGCACCGTCGCGGCATCCAGAGCCACCGCGCCGGACACCATCAGGTTGCTCGCGCCGCGGACCGCGGTGATCGCGTCGGAGACGACGACCACGACCGTCACGGCGGCGTCCGATGTCGAGTCGGTGTCGGAACCGTCGGCCTCGTCCTCGAACGAGACGTTGGCCGCCACGCTGGCGCCGGCGGTCAAGTTCGCCGCAGTGACCGTGGTGCCGTCGAACGTGACGCCGGCGCTCGGCAGAATGGTGACGAGGCTCGCGTCGAGCGTGCTGCCGAGCGTGGAGGGCGTGGCGCTGACGTTGACCGTGGCCGTGGCCGACAGCGTGACATCCCCGGTCGCCGTGATCGTGGCCCCGGTCAGGTCGATCACCGCTTCCGGGACCGCGATGTAGAGCCCCTGGAGGATGCCGCCGAGATACTCGCCGTCCTCGTCCACCGCGCCGTCGTCCTCGTCGGCCGCCGTGAGCGCCAGGTTGCCCGACGCGGTAATGCCGCCCGAGACGGTGATCCGCTCGGCAGTGATCGTCAGATCGTCGACGCTCAGCGCGCCGGCGACGACGACCTCGTCCTTGCCGTCCTGCCCTTCGACGGTCAGGTCGACGCCGCTGAGGTCGACCGTGCCCGCGATCGTCAGCCTGTCGCGCGACAGGAACGGGATGTCGTTGTCGGCGCCCAGGTTGATGGTCAGGCTCGACGTAGGCTTCGCGAAGTTGACCGTCTCGAAAGTGACGAGACCGAAGGGGTCGGTCGAAGCGATGGAGTAGATCGCGCCCGCCTGCGTCAGCGTCGCGGTATCCTCGTTCGCCGACAGGTCGATCACCCGGTCGGCGACGTTCATGTTGTCGGTGATCGGCTCGAGGCCGGCGTAGGCGAGCACGTCGCCGTCGCGGGTCACCGTTCCCGAGTGCTTGTCGTAGGCGACGTAGACGACGCTGGCGAACGTGCCGCCGTCCAGCACCAGGCTGTCGAAGCCGCCTGCCCCACCGTCGATCAGGCCGCTCACGCTGCCGGCCTCGGTGACGACGAAGGTGTCCTCGTTGTCGGCCGCGCCGGAGAGGCGCTCGAAGCCGCCGAAAACAACGCCGGCCACTTCGCCGGCGTCGGGGCCGAAGATGGTCCAGGTCGCGTCGGCGGCCGGGCCAATCAGCGTATCGTCGCCGGCACCGCCGACCAGGCCGGTGATGTCGGCGAAGCTGCCGACGCCCGACGCCGTGCCGGCGCCAAGGTCGACCGTGACCTCGTCGAGCCATGCCGAGAAGTCCAGCACGTCGTCGCCGCCGGGGCCGCCGGTGACGCCGCCGGCGACGCTGCCGCCGTCATGGAAAACGAAGCGGTCCGCCGCGTCGGCCGCGCCGACCAGGTTCGCGACCCCCATGAACGTCTCGCCGTTCAGCACCACGGTGCCGGGCGCGATGATTTCCCAAAGGTTGTTGCCGGAGGCGGCGACGAGCGTGTCGAGGACGCCGCCCGAAAGGCTGATCAGCCGCGGCTCGACGGACGGACTTGGATCGCCCGCGAGGACGGTCTGGGTCTGGTTGAACAGATCGCTGGCGGAGATTGCAAGGCCGGGGGCCAGATCGGCGGACAGCAGCAGCCGCTGCTCCAGGGCCTCGAACAACGGTTTGCGCCGAAACGTGAAACCCTTGTGCGCCGCCGGCGTTCTTCTCGTTCCGCGAAGCCGCCCGCCCCCGTCCGGCATGCTGCCTCCCGACTTTTTAACTGCGTCTTGTCTTGCGCAAAAAACAAAACGGACGCTCGCCCTCGCGGGAGCGGTCCGTGATGTGCTCAAGCGACTCCTGCCTCTGATCGCCTGTCTGAACTGCCCGAGACGGAGTCTGCACGAACTCCGTGACGCGCCGTTGACCGCCGGGCCTGGTCCTCGCGGGACGCCCCGCTAATGCCGCGGATGGATTCGTCTCTTGGTCGGGGTCGCGCCCGGTGTAAAGCCCCGGCGCCTTAACGTTCAAAGTCTAGACACCGAACTTCTCGTTTGCCATGGAGAAGTTACGTGTTCGGGAGATTCACGATCTGAGGCGACGCACGAACAAATGTCCCCAGCCAACTGACGCGTATGGGAAAACACCGGCGGTGCCCCACCGGAGCCCAAATGTCAATTAAGGTTAAGTTGACGGGCAGAGACGCGCGCCCGGGGCCCGCGCTGACGAAGCGTGCCCGGAGGGTTCCAGGCTGGTGCCGACAGTAGGACTTGAACCCACGACCTTCTGATTACAAATCAGCTGCTCTACCAACTGAGCTATGCCGG
>CAZGTK010000006.1:0-5544 GCA_964528415.1 uncultured Burkholderiales bacterium
ACACCTGTGGCGGCGTCATGACGGACGTGAACGGCCGCACCGACCTGCCGGGGCTCTACGCCATCGGCGAGACCGCCCATACCGGCCTGCACGGAGCGAACCGCCTCGCCAGCAACTCGCTGCTCGAGTGCCTGGTGTTCGGCCGCGCCGCGGCCGAGGACATCCTTCGCCAGGGCGCCATGCCGCAGCCGGCGCTGCCGCCGTGGGACGAGAGCCGCGTCAGCGATGCCGACGAGGAGATCGTCATCTCGCACAACTGGGACGAATTGCGGCGTTTCATGTGGGACTACGTGGGGATCGTGCGCACCAACAAACGGCTCGAGCGGGCCCGCCACCGCATCAAGCTGCTGCGCGAGGAGATCGACGAGTTCTACGCCAACTTCCGGGTGACCAGCGACCTGCTGGAGCTGCGCAACCTGCTCCTGTGCGCGGACCTGATCGTGAAGTCGGCCATGCTGCGCCACGAGAGCCGCGGCCTGCATTTCAGCCGCGATTTCCCGGACAGCCTGCCCACGGCGTCGAACACGGTGCTGGTGCCCGACCTGCCGCGACGCGTGCTGCAGCACACCGCCTGAGGCGTCTCAGGCCGGCGTCGTGCCGGCCCCCGCCGCCGGCGGGCGACCGCGCCCCCAGCGCAGCATGACGCGCAGCCGACGAAAGTCCTCGCGGCCAACGCTGCCGGCGTCGACCAGCACGGTGCGCGCGCCGCGTCCGCCCTCCAGTCGCAGCACGACGATCACCGGGTGCACCAGCGAGTCTGCGCGCACGCGGCACGCCAGCTCGGTGCCATCGCGCGTCAGCGCCCTCACCTCGCCCGATGCGGCGAAGCGCAGCGCCACGATCGCCGTGCCGCCCCGCCGCCACACGTGGCCCATGATGGCCTGCGCCAGCGACAGGCCGGCGCCGGCCGCCAGCGCCACGCGCACCGTGCCCGGCAGGCCGCTCCAGGCGATCGCGACGAGCGCGAGGCCGTGCAGGACGGCCAGCGCCGCGGCGAGCGCGAGCGAGGGCCTGAGCGTGATGGCGAGGCTGGGCGCGTGGGGCGCCGGTCTCGCGCCGGCGTTGCTCAACGGAAAACGAGGACCGGGATCTTGGTGTGGGTGAGGACGCGCTGCGTCTCGCCGCCGAGGAGCAGGCTCGCGAGGCCGCGCCGCCCGTGCGAGGCCATCACGATGAGGTCGCAGCCGCGCTCTTCGGCGGTCTTGATGATGACGTCGAACGGATGGTGGCCGGTGGTGTAGGCGGTCTCGCACGCGACCCCCTGTTCCTGCGCCTTGCGCTCGACGCTGGCGAGGTAGGTCTGCCCGCGAGCCTTGGCCTCCTCCGCGAACTGCTCGTCGGTGATCGGATCCACGGGCATGAGGCCGTCGTAGGCGATCGGCTCGAACTCCGGTCCGACGTGCACCGCGGTCACGCGCGCGCCGATCGACTTCGCGAATGCGATCCCTCGTTCGGCCGCCAGCTGGGAAACGTCCGAGCCGTCGGTTGGCAGCAGGATGTGACGAAACATGGCTTGCCCTCCCCCAGGATGGATGCGCGACCGCGGTCGCGTTTGCGCCGTCGATTCGACGGCCCTTATCATCCTAACCCATCCCGCGGCATGGCCATCCATTGACTTCCGGAGGACCCGAGCTCATGCGCGCAGCAACCGCCCCCTTGATCCTGGCTGCCGTTGTCGGCCTGCTCGCCGCGTGTGCCGCCACCAGCCCGTCCGCCCCGCCGCCGACCTCGGCGCCCCTGCGCGTCGGCGTGGCGCCGAACTACCCCCCGGTCGCGTTCGCGCGGGACGGCAAGCTCCTCGGGGTCGAGGCCGACCTCGCGCGCGAGCTGGAGAAGCGCACTGGCCGCCGTTTCGTGCTGGCGCAGCAGGACTGGGAAGGGTTGATCCCGGCCCTGGAAGGCGGCCGCATCGACGTCGTCATGGCGGGGATGTCGATCACGCCGGAGCGCAGCGGGCGCGTCGCGTTCACCGACCCGTACATGCGCGTCGGGCAGATGGCGCTGATCCGGGAGGCCGACGCCGTGCGCCTCTCCAAACCCGAGTCGCTGAAGGGACCCGGCGTGCGGGTCGGCGTCGTCGGCGGCACGACGGGCGACGCGTTCGTGTCGTCGCAGCTGCTACGCGCCATCGTCTTCCGCTACCCGGATACCGCCACGGGCGTACGAGCGCTCGAGAGCGGCCAGGTCGACTACTTCATTCACGACGCCCCGACCATCTGGCATTTCAGCGCCGCGCCCGATAGCCGGCGCCGGGGGCTGATGGGCCTGTTCACGCCGCTCACCGAGGAATTTCTGGCCTGGGCCGTGCGCAAGGACGACGACGCGCTGCGGCGCGAGCTGAACGCGGCGCTGCGGGCAATGCGCGAGGACGGGACACTCCAGGCGGTCCTCGCGCGCTGGATCCCGACGAGCGTGGAGGTGGCGCCGGCGCGCTAGGGCAGGAAGCCCGCGGCCGCGGCGACGCCGAGGGCGGCCGACGTGCCGATCATGAGCCACGTCAGGCCGGTGCCCAGCGAGCGGCCGGGCGACTGGCCGGCATCGCGCGAGAGACTGAAGGCGTGGAGCAGCCGGCCGGCGACGAGCATGGCGCCCAGAACATGCAGCGCCCCGCTGCCGACGCCGGCGAGTTCCAGCCCGAGCAGCAGAACCAGCGCGAGCGGCACGTACTCCGCGAAATTGCCATGCGCGCGGATCGCGCGGTTCAGGTCCTGCTTGCCGTTGTAGCCGATGCCCACCCGGTAGCGTCGGCGCAGGCGCACGACGCGCCACGACAGGCCGAGAAAGACGAAGGCGTTGAGGCTGGCGTAGAGCAACGCGACTTTCGCAAGCACGGGCATCGGCTCCCGCCGGTTCCAGGTCACGGGCCACCGCCGCCATCGCCCTCGCGCGGGAAGAGACCGCGCAGGTCCCTCGCCTCCCGCCGTGACGCCACGTGTCGACCGACCGCGCCTGATTCGTTGGTATGGTCGTGCCGCGGCCCCCCAAAAGCCATGCGTCGCGGCACGCCGCCATTCTAGAAACGCACCGGAAAAAATCAAATCTCTCATATTGTTAGATTTCTCGCCCGCAGAGGTGGTGCCGGCGCCCGGGAAGATTCACGTTCTTCGACGGGCCTCGCCGGGAGCAAAGCTTTTTATGCCATGTCAAAGACTTAAGACTACTTCCGCAGTAGCGTATCGAAAGACTGCCGGGAACCGGCGCGGCCACGCCGCCGGGCAATCGTGGGAAAATGTTTCGATTCCCCCGCGATGACCCGTTCCGTCTGCACGGGCGGGCAACCGGGCAAGCCATCGCCGCACCGATAACAAAGGATCGAGGACGCATGAATCTTCCCAACGAAATCGCCGTCACCGAGCAGGCCGAAGCCGGCCGCATCATCGACGAGCTGATCGCCCCGCAGGCCTGTTCGGTCGACGTCCTGCTCGAGAAGTACGCCAAGGGCGCGGAGACGACGGTGGACGACGTGCGCTGGCGCGTCGCGCGGGGGCTCGCCGCGGTGGAAGCGGACCCCGACCGCTGGGCGCCGGCGTTCTACCGGGCGCTGGCCAACGGCTTCATTCCCGGCGGCCGTATCAACTCCGCGGCCGGCACCGAGATCCAGGCCACGCTGATCAACTGCTTCGTCCAGCCGGTGGCGGACTCGATTTCCGGCCACATCGACGGCGTGCCCGGCATCTTCGTCGCACTGAACGAGGCGGCGGAAACCATGCGCCGCGGCGGCGGCGTCGGCTACAACTTCTCGCTCATCCGGCCGAGCGGCGCGCGGGTACGCGGCACGCAGAGCGCGGCGTCGGGCCCGGTCAGCTACATGGAGGTATTCGACGCCATGTGCGCGACGGTGGAATCGGCCGGCGCGCGCCGCGGCGCGCAGATGGCCGTGCTGGACTGCACACACCCGGACGTCGAGGACTTCATCGCGGCCAAGTACACCAAGGGCAAGCTGAACAATTTCAACATGAGCGTCGCCGTCACGGACGGCTTCATGCAGGCCGTCGCGGACGACGCCGACGTCGAGCTCGCGCACGCGGCCGAGCCGAGCGCGGACGCCATCGCGGCCGGGGCCCGCCGGCGCGCCGACGGACTCTGGGTCTACCGCACGGTGCGGGCCCGGGACCTGTGGGACCGGATCATGGCGTCCACCTACGACCACGCCGAGCCCGGCGTCCTCTTCATCGACCGCATCAACCGCGACAACAACCTCTGGTACTGCGAGCGCATCGCCGCCACCAACCCCTGCGGCGAGCAGCCGCTGCCCCCGTACGGCTGCTGCGACCTCGGCTCGATCAACCTGACGCGCTTCGTCACGCACCCGTTCACGGACCACGCCGCCTTCCTGCTGGAGCCGTTCCGCGAAACCGTCGGCGTCGCCATCCGCATGCTCGACAACGTGCTGGAAGCCACCTACTGGCCGCTGCCGCAGCAGCTCGAGGAAAGCCGCCAGAAGCGGCGCGTCGGCCTCGGCTTCACGGGCCTCGGCGACGCGCTGATCATGCTGGGTCTGCGCTACGACACCGAGCCGGCGCGCGAGATGGCGGCGTCCATCGCGCGCGAAATGCAGCTCGCGGCCTACCGCGCATCGGTCGAGCTGGCGCGCGAGAAAGGCGCGTTTCCGAAGTTCGACGCCGAACGCTACCTCGACGGCGAGAGCTGCGCCTCGCGCCTGCCGGACGAGCTCAAGGCGGAGATCCGCAGCCACGGCATCCGCAACAGCCACCTGCTGTCGATCGCCCCGACGGGCACGATCTCGCTCGCCTTCGCCGACAACGCCAGCAACGGCATCGAGCCGCCGTTCTCCTGGGCCTACCTGCGCAATAAGCGCATGCCCGACGGCAGCCGCAAGCAATACACCGTCGAGGATCACGCGTACCGCCTGTACCGCCACCAGCGCGGCCTCGACGACGACGTCGCGCTGCTGCCGTGGAACGCGGAGCGCGGGCTGCCGCCGGGACGGGTGTGGGAGGAAGACGGCAAGCGCTACGCGCTGCTGCCCGAGTACTTCGTCACCGCGCTCGAGATGCACGCGCTCGACCACATGCGCATGTCGGCGGCGGTCCAGCCCTACGTCGACACCGCGATCTCGAAGACCGTGAACGTGCCCGCCGACTACCCGTTCGAGGCGTTCAAGGATCTCTACTTCGAGGCCTGGCGCGCCGGGCTGAAGGGCATCACGACCTACCGCCCCAACGACACCCTGGGCGCGGTGCTCGAGACGAAGCCGCGCACGCCCGAGCCGCAGGACATCCAGCTGTCCGAGGCCGACAAGCGTCTGGTCCTGGAAAAGACGCCCTCACCGGCGCTCGCCAGCCTGCGCTGGCCGGGCCGGCCGAAGCTCGCCGGCGGCAACATGGCCTGGACCTACGAGGTCGAGCATCCGCTCGGCAAGTTCGCCATTTTCGTCGGCGAGCACCCGGGGCGCGACGGCCGCGTCAAGCCGTTCGAGGTCTGGGTCAACGGCACCGAGCAGCCGCGGGGCTTGGGCGCCATCGCCAAGACGCTGTCGATGGACATGCGCGCCGACGATAAGGTGTGGCTGCGCACCAAGCT
>CAZGTK010000006.1:5644-23235 GCA_964528415.1 uncultured Burkholderiales bacterium
TACCTCAAGGAACTGGCGCTGCCCGACGGCCAGCGCCGGCCCTACAGCCTGTGGCTGTCCGGCTTCTATCCCAAGGTGCTGGACGGACTGACCCGGCTGCTGTCGCTCGACATGCGCGTGGTGGATCCGGCGTGGATCGGCATGAAGCTGCGCAAGCTTCTCAACTACTCGGAGCCGCGCGGCGACTTTCTGGCGCGGGTGCCGGGCTCGGAGAAGCAGGAAAACTTTCCCAGCACGATCGCCTACATCGCGCGCCTGGTGATCCACCGCTACGCGATGCTCGGCATCCTGACCGAGGAAGGCCATCCGGTGAAGGGCATGGGCGTGCTGGCGATCCCCGAGGCGCCCGGCGAGGAATCGGGCCTGATGGCGCAGCCGCCCATGGCCGGCAAGCGCTGCGCCGAGTGCGGAGCCGCGACCGTGATCAAGAAAGACGGCTGCGAGTTCTGCACGTCGTGCGGCGCCGTGGGCGCTTGCGGCTGAGCGGGCCGGGGAACTTGGGCTCGCCGCCGCCGCTCTCCCGCACCGGGCAACCTGCAACCGTGCAACCATGAACCCCGATTGGAAGCGTTTTCTGCTCGACCACGGCGCCGCGGTGGAAGCCGAGCGCGTGGCGGGTTTCGCCGAACCCGCGCGGGAGTTGGCGGCGGCGCGCAACGGCACGGTGCTGTGCGACCTCTCCCATTACGGGCTGATCCGGGTCGCCGGCGACGACGCGCGCGAGTTCCTGCACGGCCAGCTTTCGAGCGACGTGCGCAACCTCGCCGCCGGCGCGGCGCAGTTCTCTTCCTACAACACCGCCAAAGGGCGGATGCTGGCGTCGCTGCTGCTGTGGTCGGACGGCGACGGCTTCCTGCTGCAGCTCGCGGCCGAACTCGCCGAGCCGATCCGCAAGCGGCTCGCGATGTTCATCCTGCGCTCCAAGGCGAGGGCCGAGGACGTGTCGGATGCAACGGTTCGCCTCGGCATTGCCGGACCCGCCGCCGCCGCGGCGCTCCGGCCCCTTTTTGCCGACATGCCGGGCGTGCCGCTCGGCGTCGGGCCGACGGAACGCGGCACGCTGCTGCGGCTCGCCGCGGATCGTTTCGAGCTCGTGCTGGCGCCGCAGACGGCCGCCGCGCTCTGGCAGGACCTTGCCGGATCGGCGACCCCCGCCGGCCACGCGGCGTGGGACTGGCTCGACATCCGGGCCGGCTGGCCGCACGTGACCGCCGCCACGCAGGAGCAGTTCGTGCCGCAGATGGCGAACCTGGAGCTGATCGGCGGCGTGAGCTTCAAGAAAGGCTGTTACCCCGGGCAGGAGATCGTCGCGCGCACGCACTACCTCGGCAAGGTAAAGCGGCGCATGTTCCTCGCGCACATCGCCGCGCCGACCCCGCCGGCGCCCGGCGACGAGCTCTACAGCCCCGACGCCGGCGCCCAGGCGAGCGGCATGATCGTCAATGCCGCGCCGTCGCCCGAGGGCGGGTTCGACGCGCTGGCCGTCGTGCAGGTTGCGAGCGCCGAAGCCGGCGACGTGCGCTGGAAGGCGCCGGACGGGCCGCGCCTCACGTTCCGTCCACTGCCCTACCAGGTGCCCACCTGATTCTCGCGTATTACGTCTACTACCGCGTCGACCCGGAGCATGCGCCGGCGCTGCGCGCGCGCATCGTCGCGATGCAGGCCGCGCTGGACGCGCGCACGGGGGTGGCCGGGCGCGTGCTGGCGAAGCGCGACGAACCCCTGCTCTGGATGGAGATCTACGAAGAAGTGGAGGACGGCCCGCACTTCGAGTCGGCGCTGGCGGCCGCGGTCGCCGAGCACCGCCTGGACGAGCTTCTGCAGCAAGGCAGCCAGCGCCGCACCGAGTGCTTCGTCATGGGCTGACGCCGATGTGCCTCGCGCTGCTCGCCGTCGACATCCATCCGCGCTACCGGCTCGTCGTCGCGGCGAACCGGGACGAGTTCTACGATCGGCCGACGACGCCCGCGTCGCGCTGGGACGACGCGCCGCAGGTGCTGGCCGGCCGCGACCTGCAGGCCGGCGGCACCTGGCTCGGCGTCACGGCAGCCGGCCGCGTCGCGCTCGTCACCAATTATCGCGAGGGCCGGCGGCCGCCGCCGGGGGCGCCGTCGCGCGGCCGGCTGGTGGCGGAGTACCTTCTGGGCGAGGAAACGCCGGGCGCCTACGTCGAGCGCGTCGCGGCGCGCGACGCCGAGTACCCGGGCTACAACCTGATCGCCGGCGACCGGGATGGGCTCGTCTATCACTCCAACCGCGGCGGCGAAACCCGCGCCTTGGGGGCCGGCGTCTATGGTCTGAGCAACCACCTGCTCGACACGCCATGGCCGAAGGTCGAGCGCAGCAAGGCGGGCCTGTTCCGGCTGCTGGAGAGCGACGGCGCGCCGCTGCTCGACGGCCTGCTGGACCTCTTGGCGGACCACGCCCGCCCGGCGGACCACGAACTGCCCGACACCGGCATTGGCCTCGAATGGGAGCGCCTGCTGGGATCGGCCTTCATCGCCTCCGGCACCTACGGCACGCGCTCGTCGAGCGTCGTGCTCGTGGAGCGGGATGGCTCGATCACCTTCGTCGAGCAGACGTTCGGTCCCGGCGGTGAGCGCCTCGGCCGGGCGCGGCACGAGATCGCGGGCGTTTCGTCCGCGGCGCGCCGCGCCGCGCGCTGACGCTCACCCGAGGCGCTTCGCCATCTCGACGTGGGGGATGCCCGCTTCCATGAATTCGGCGCCGCGGCGGCGGAAGCCGTGGCGCTGGTAAAAGCCGCAGGCGTGGGTCTGGGCGTGCAGCGTCACCTCGGCGTCGCCGCGGCGCCGGGCCGCGTCCAGGATGCAACGCAGCAGCGCGTCGCCGAGGCCGCGCCCGCGCCAGGCGGCGAGCACGGCCATCCGGCCGATCGAGCCATCGGGCAGCAGCCGGGCGGTGCCGACGGCCCGTCCCTCCCCGTCCTCGGCGATCGCGTGCAGGCAGGCGGCATCGGCGCCATCCCATTCCAGTTCCTCCGGCACGCGCTGCTCGCGCACGAACACCTCGCGCCGAATGGCGGCGAGCCGCTCGCCATCGGTGGCCCAGTCGGTGAGTCGCACGGTGTAGCCGGTCACGGGTCGATGCCTGCTTTGGGACGCCTATAATAACCGCTCGACTTGCCCGGTTCCCCGCATGGATTCCCTCTGGCGCGATGACGCCGCCGCACGCTTCTCCGGCCCCCTCGGTCCGCGGGTCTACGCGTCGCGTCTGCTGGGCGGCGATCCGGCGCTGGTGCTCTTCGGCGGCGGCAACACGTCGGTCAAGGTGTGCGAACCGGTCGGCACGGCGGCGGCGCAGGTCCTGTTCGTGAAGGGCAGCGGCACCGACCTGGCGCGGGTCGAGGCGGACGATTTCACGCCGATCGATCTCGGCGCAGCCCGCCGGCTGCTGGACGGGCCGCCGCTCACGAACGCGGCGATGTACGAGGCGCTGGCCACGATGGTGCTGCGTCCCGGCGCGCCCAAGCCTTCGATCGAGACCCTGCTGCACGCAGCGCTGCCGTTTGCCTATGTCGATCATGCCCACGCCGACGGCGTGCTGGCGCTGGCGAACTGCGCGCGCTCGGAAGCTGTGCTCTCGGAGGTCTACGGCGAGCTCGCGCCGGCCGTGCCCTACCGGCATTCCGGCTTTGCGCTGGCGCAGGCCTGCCAGGATGTCTACACGCGCCGCGGCACCGCGCGCACCATCGGCCTGATCCTGCAGTTTCACGGCGTGGTGGCGTTCGGCGCGTCCGCGCGCGCGTCCTACGAAAACCTGCTGCGCCTCGTGACGATGGCGGAGGAATACCTCCAGGCCCGCGGCGCCTGGCAGTTGCCGCGCGCCGACGTTGCCGGAGAGGCCGACCCGCAGGCGGTCGCGGACCTGCGCGCGAGCATCAGCCGCGCGGCCGGCTTCCCGCTGATCCTCCACGTCGACCGCAGCCCCGTCGCCCTCGCCTTCTGCCGGCGCGCGGACGTGCACGAGGTCTCGCAGCAGGGGCCGGCGACGCCCCAGCACGCCATTTTCACGCGCCGCGTGCCGCTTGTCGGCCGCGACGTCGAGCGCTACGTCGACGGCTATCGGAGGTACCTGAACGCGGCGCTGCCGCCGGCGGACGCGGCGCGCCTCGACGCGTCGCCGCGCGTCGTGGTCGACCCGCACCTGGGCGTTTGCGCGCTGGGCGTGACCGCGCGCCATGCCGCCATGGCGGCGGAGGTCTACCGGCACGACATCGAGGTCATCGCGCGCGCGGCGGCGCACGACGCCTACCGCTCGGCGCCGTCGGCGGCCATCGCCGAGGCGGAGCTCGAGTACGGCGGCTTCGAGACGGCGTTCCGGCGCTCGGCCGCGCAGGGGCAGCCGCTCGCCGGGCAGGTGGCGGTGCTCTGTCCCGGAGCGGCGCGGCGGGATGCGACGCTGGCGGGACGCCTGCTGGCGCGAGGCTGCGCCGTCGCGTCCCCTTCCCCGGTTCCGCCGGACGCCGCGTCCTCGTCCGGCTGGCTCACGCTCGACGCTGGCATGCCGGCGCAGCAGGCGCTGGCGCTGACCGTGACGACCTTCGGCGGTGTCGACCATCTGTACGCGGCCGGCGGGGACGAGGCGTGGCGCGAGGCCTTCGCGCCGGTGCGGGCGCGCTCGCCGGTGGCGGGCGCCGCGGCGGAAGCCGCGCCGTGAGCGTAACGAGGCCCGCTCCCGCGGTCGAGACGCTGCGCTGGGCGCAGGACCGCCTCGAGCTCATCGACCAGCGGCGGCTGCCGACGGCGTTCGAGTACGTCGCCTGCCGCGACGCCGCGGAGGTGGCGGACGCCATCCGCGCCATGGTGGTGCGCGGCGCGCCGGCGATCGGCTGCGCGGCCGCTTACGGCGTCGCCCTCGAGGGGCTCAAGCACGCGCACGGCTCGCGGCCGGCGCTGGATGCGGCGCTGGATGCGGCGCAGGCGCGGCTGGCGGACAGCCGCCCCACCGCGGTGAACCTGTTCTGGGCGCTGGCGCGGATGCGCCGCGTCGCCGAGGAGGCCGGCGCCCAGGCGCCGCCGGCGCGCGTCGCCGCCGCCCTGCTGGACGAAGCGCATGCGATCCGCGAGGCGGACGTCGCGGCCAACCGTCGCATGGGCGAGCTGGGGGCGGCGCTGCTGCCCGAATCGGCGCGGGTGATGACGTATTGCAACGCCGGCGCGCTGGCGACGGCGGGGCACGGCACCGCGCTCGGCGTGATCCGCTCCGCCTGCGAGGCGGGCAAGCGGCTGTCCGTCTATGCCTGCGAAACGCGCCCTTTCCTGCAGGGGGCGCGGCTGACCGCGTGGGAGCTCACCACCGAGGGCATCCCCGCGACGCTGATCACCGACAACGTGGCCGGCTACCTCATGAGCCGCGGCGAGATCGATGCGGTGGTGGTGGGCGCCGACCGCGTCGCGGCCAACGGCGACGTCGCCAACAAGATCGGCACCTACACGCTGGCGGTGCTGGCGCAGCGGCACGCCGTGCCGTTCTACGTTGCCTGCCCGCTTTCCACCATCGACCGCGCCGTCCCGAGCGGCGCCGGGATCCCGATCGAGGAGCGCCCGGCTGCGGAGGTGACCGGCTACGGCGGGCTGCGCTGGGCGCCGCCCGAGATCGCCGTGCGCAATCCGGCGTTCGACGTGACGCCGGCAGCGCTGGTGACCGCGCTGGTGACCGAGCGAGGCGTCGTGCCGCATCCCGACGCGAGCTCGATCGCGGCGCTGTTTTCCTCCTGACGGTGCCGGTTGCCGCATGCTGCTGCGCAGCCCCGATCGCCGTATCGCGTCGCTGCGCCGCCTGCTGGCGCTGGCCGCCGCGCTGGCGGCGCTGGCGGGAACGGGTTGCGCGGCGCGGTACTTTCAGCCGGCCGCCGCGCCGCCGCCGGAAGCGCCACGGCACGCGCTGGCGCAGTGGCCCTGGCAGACGTACTGGACCGGCGTCATCTTCAACGGCGAGAAAGTCGGCTTCTCGCGCACCGAGCTCGCGGGCGCCGACGTGGCCGGCGCATTCGACCTCCGCTCCGAGGCCGTCATCGTCATCCGCTTCCTCGGCGTCGACAAGAGCATCCGGCTGCGCTCGCACGACCGCGTCGCGGCCGACCTCACCTTGCGCAGCTTCCGGTACGACTATCACATCGACGGCTCGGAGCTGAAGCTCTCCGGGCGCGTCGACGGGCCCCGCCTCGCGGTCACCATCGTCAGCGGCGGCCAGCCGAGCGAGCACGTCTACGCTCTGGACGAGCCCCTCTTCCCCGCCGCCGCCGTCGCCCTACTGCCGCTCTATCGCGGCCTCGCGCTCGGCCGCGAGCTTACGTACCTGGTCTACGACGGCCAGACGCAGCAGCTCGCCCGCGTTCGCCAGCAGATCGCCGGTTACGAGACGAGCCAGCTGTTCGACGGCCCCGCGTACCGGGTCGAGACCGAGATGCACGGATTCCGGACCACCACGTGGACCCGGGCCGACGGACTTCCGCTGTTCGAGCTCGGCATGGGCGGCGTCATGATCTCGGTGCTGGAGGACGAGGAGGCGGCGAAGCGCTACCTCGCCACCGCGAGCCTCAACAAGCAGGAGGCGCTGATCGATTACAGCATCGCCCGTGTCGATCCGCCCATCGAGCGGCCGCGCGCGGTGCGCTGGATGCGCCTCGAGCTCGACGCGCCCGGGGTCGCCCGCGCGGCGCCCAGCGGCGACGCCCAATCATGCACGGCCATCGACCCCGCGGCGTTCCGCTGCGAGGTTTCCGCCGCCCGGCAGGGCGCGACGAAGGCCGCTCTCGCCGAGGACGAGAGACAGCGCGCGCTGGGCCCGACGTTCACCGTGCAGAGCAACTTCCCGGCGCTGCGCGAGAGGGCCGCCGAGATCACGCGCGGCAGCGCCGACGACCTGGAGCGCGCGCGGCGCATCGTCGGCTGGATGGACGCGCACATCGAGAAAGTCGCCGTCGACTCGTTTTCCGCGCTCGACGTTCTCGAAAGCGGCAAGGCCGAGTGCCAGGGACACGCCTACCTGTACGCGGCGCTGGCGCGAGCGGCGGGCGTGCCGACGCGCGTGGTGAACGGCATCGTCTACTCCGCGGAGTTCGACGGCTTCCTGTTCCACAGCTGGAACGAGAGCTGGATCGACGGGCGCTGGCTGCCCGTGGACGCGACGTTCGGCCAGGTCGGCGCCGATGCGGCGCGCCTGCGCCTCGTGAACGGCGAGCTGATGTCCGACCTGCTGCCGCTGCTGGAGTGGGTCGGCCGCATCCGCGTGCGCGACGTCGAGGTGCGTTACTGAGGAAACGCAAACGAAAACGCCCCGGCGGGCCGGGGCGTTCGTGCGCGGTGTGCCTCGCGGATTACAGCGACATGCCGCCGCTGACCTCGATGACGGCGCCGTTGATGTAGGCAGCGTCGTCGGAGGCGAGGAACGCGAACGTCGCCGCGATCTCCTCGGGCTTGCCGAGACGGCCGAGCGGCACCTTCTCCTCCATGGCCGCCAGCACGCGCTCCGGCATCGAATTCAGGATCGGCGTCGCGATGAAGCCGGGGCAGACGGCGTTGGCGCGGATGCCTTTGCGTCCCAGCTCCCGCGCCCACGTCTTCACCATGCCGATCACGGCCGATTTGCTGGCCGCGTAGTTGGTCTGGCCGAAGTTGCCGTACAGGCCCACCACCGAGGACGTGTTGAGGATCACGCCGGACTGCTGCTTGAGCATGACGTCCACCACCGCCTTGGTGCAGTTGTAGACGCCCTTGAGGTTGATTTCGATGACCTGGTCGAACTGCTCGTCGCTCATGTTCTTGAGCTGGGCGTCGCGGACGATGCCGGCGTTGTTCACCAGGCAGTCGATCCGTCCGTACTTGGCCACCACCTGCTCGACCATCTTCTCGACGGTGCTTCGGTCGCGCACGTCGACGTAATGCCCGACGGCCTCGCCGCCCATCTCGCGGATCTCGTTCACCGCCTCGTCGATCCACTCGGGCGAGACGTCGCACACCACCACCTTGGCGCCGTCGCCGGCGAACTTCACCGCGGTCGCCTTGCCAATGCCGCGCCCGGCACCGGTGATCACGCAGACCTTACCCGCAAGCTTCATTCTGTCCTCGCATTCAGAGTCCTGGGCGGGCTTGAGGGGGTTTTTCCGCATTGCGGAAACCGATATCCCCAAGTTAGTCAAGGACTCTACCCGATATTGGCGCAACGCACAATGTACGCGGTTTCCTCGGGCGATTGATCGGAAATTAGTTTTTGTATGCAGTGACTTACAGGCTTTGCTGCACCCCTTGTTGCGCAGCATCCCGTTCGCCAGGTTAGGCACGAATTTCGACCGGGGTGCCGACCGGGACCCGGTCGAAAAGCTCGAGGATGTCGCGGTTGCGCATGCGGATGCAGCCATGCGATCCGGGGATTCCCATCGGCACGTCGTCTGGGCTGCCGTGAATGTAGATGTAGCGGCGCATGGTATCGACGCTGCCGAGCCGGTTGACCCCCGGCTCGCGGCCGCTCAGCCAGAGAATCCGCGTCAGGATCCAGTCGCGACCGGGATGCCGTGCCGCGAGCTCGGGGGTGAAGATCTCCCCGGTCGGGCGCCGGCCGACGAAAACGGCGTTGGCCGGCTGGCCGGCGCCGATTCTCGCGCGCACGTAGTGCAGCCCTCGCGGCGTACACAAGCTCCCGGACTGCTCGCCGACGCCACGCGCTGCGGTCGAAACCGTGTAGGCCCCAAGTTTTTCGCCCATGTCCCCATATAAGTCAAGGGATTGCGATTTAATGTTAACAACGATTCTTATGTTTCTTCCCTGCCCTTCCGCCGGGATTTGAAAAAATCGGAGATCAAGGCGGCGCAATCCGCTGCCAGCACGCCGCCGATCACCTCGGTGTGGTGGTTGAGGCGGGCCTCGCCGGCCAGATCGACGACGCTGCCGCAGGCGCCGGTCTTGGGATCCGTCGCGCCGAAGACCAGGCGCCGAATGCGGGCGTGAAAGATCGCACCCATGCACATCGGACAAGGCTCGATGGTCACGTACAGGTCGCAGCCCGGTAGCCGGTAGTTTCCGGCCCGCGCGGCCGCCTCGCGCAGCGCTTCGACCTCGGCGTGCGCGGTCGGATCGCAGCGCCCGATCGGGCGGTTCCAGCCGGTCCCCAGGATGACGCCGTCGCGCACTACTACGGCCCCCACGGGGACCTCCCCGGCATCGGCGGCGCCGCGCGCCAACCGCAGCGCCTCCCGCATCAACGGCTCGTCCCGGTCCAAGGGCGCTCAGTCCCCGCCGATCCAGTCGAGCCGGTACAAGTCCAGGCGCCGGTCCAGCGAATTGCGCACCGCGCCGGCATTGCGCAGCTCCGCGAGCTTGGACAGGTCGACGTCGACGATCAGCATCGTCTCGGTGTTGGGCGTGCTCTCGGAGATCACGGCGTCGTGGGGAAACGCAAAGTCGGACGGCGCGAAAACCGCCGTCTGCGCGTAATGCACGTTCACGTTGTCGACCTTGGGCAGGTTGCCGACGCTGCCGCTGATCGCCACGTAGCACTCGTTCTCGATCGCGCGCGCCTGGGCGCATCGGCGTACGCGCAGGTAGCCGTTCTTCGTCTCGGTCCAGAACGGCACGAACAGGAGCTGCATCCCGCGCGCCGCCTGCAGCCGCGCCAGCTCCGGAAACTCGACGTCGTAGCAGATCAGGATGCCGATCTTGCCGGCGTCGGTGTCGAACACCTTGAGGCGGTCGCCGCCGGTCAGGTTCCACAGCCGGCGCTCCGTCGGCGTGATGTGCAGCTTGTACTGCGTGTCGAGCGTCCCGTCGCGCCGGAACAGGTAGGCGACGTTGTAGAGGTGCGGCTCCTCGTACACCGGCATGCTGCCGCCGACGATGTTGATGTTGTAGCGCACCGCCATTTTCTCGATCTCGAGCGCCAGCTGCTCGGTGTAATCCGCCATGGCGCGCATCGCCTCCACCGAGTTGGCCTGATCCACCAGCGCCATCAGCGGCACGTTGAAGAACTCGGGAAAGACGACGAAATCCGCCTTGTAGTCCGCCACCGCGTCGACAAAGAACTCGACCTGGTGCAGCAGCTCGTCCACCGAATCGACGCGCCGCATCTGCCACTGCACGGTACCGATGCGGACCATGTTCTTCTGACCGCCCACCATCGGCCGCTTCCGCGCCTGGTGGTAGATGTTTTCCCACTCGACCAGGGTGGCGTAGCCCTGCGACTCGAGGTCTCCGGGCTGGTAGCCGCGGATCACGCGCCGCACCTGGAAATCATTCGCCAGCTGGAACGACAGCACCGGATCGTGCAGTTCGCGGCGGTCGACGCGCTCGATGTACTCGTGCGGGCGCATGTCGGAGGCGTGCTCGTCGTAACCCGGAATGCGGCCGCCCGCGATGATCGCGCGCAGGTTGAGCTTGCGGCAGAGCTCCTTGCGCGCGTCGTAGAGGCGTCGGCCGAGCCGCATCTCGCGATAGTCGGGGTCTACGAAGACGTCGGTGCCGTAAAGCACGTCGCCGTTGGGGTCGTGGGTCGTGAAGTAGCCGTTGCCCGTGATCTCGGCGTAGGTATGGCTGTCGCCGAAGCGGTCGTAATCGACGATGAGCCCCATCGCCGCCGCCACTACCTTCCCGTGGTCCTCGATGCAAATCTGTCCCTCGGGGAAGCGTCCCACCTGGGCCAGGAACTTGTCGCGCGAGATCGCGCCGCCGAACGGCCCCTGGATACCGGCGTACGCGGCCGCCATGATCGCCGCCACGTCGTCGTAGTCCTCGGGACGCAGGTGGCGCAATCGCAGCCGGTGCTCCTCGAGGTCCGCGGGAATGCTGGGATCGGCAGTCTTGTCTTCCTGCATGGTCACGAATCACGCGGCGCGCGCCGCCCTCGAGAGGAAACCTGCCTGATTTTATGCCAGGCCCGCGGTGCGCGCATACGCGGACGCTCAGGACGGCGCTTCCAGGACTTCCGCTTCCGGGCGGGCGAACAGGGACTTGAGCAGAGGATGCTGGTAGCGGCGCTTGACCGTGATCGCGTAGAAGTTCTCGTACAGGCCGGGGACGGCGCAGTACTCGTGCAATCGTCCGTCGCGCAGTTCGTCGCGCACGACCACTGATGGCAGCAGCGCGAGAGCGTGCGCGTCCCGGGCGAGCAGGCGCAGCATCGCCATGTCGTCCACTTCCGCCAGGATGTTGAAGCGCACGTCGAGCTGCTCGCAAAGCAGGTCGAAGGCGGTCCGAATGTCACTGTCGGCGCTGGGCAGCAGCAACGGGAAGCTGACCACGTCCTCGGGAAACCGCAGGTTGGCCGACCGGCGCCGCGGCGGCCCGACCAGGCTCACCTGCTGTCGGGCGATGCGACGGCAGCGCCATTCACGCTCGGTGTCGCCTTGCACGGGCCGGTTCGACAGCACCAGATCGAGGGAGTGGGCGCCCAGGCGGGCGAGGAGCTCGGCAAGGCTGCCGGATTGCAGGACGAGTTCCACTTCGAGTTGGGCGAGCAGCGGTTTCACGAAGGATTCCTGGAAATTGCGTGACAGCGTGGCCACGGCGCCGATACGCAGCACCTGCCGTTCCGGACGGCGCCCCTTCTTGAGCACCGCCATCAGCTCGTTTCCGGTGGCGAAGATCTGCTCCGCGTAGGCGAGCGAGATTCGACCCGCCTCGGTCAGCGCGAGCGCTCTTCCCTCCCGCGTGAACAGCGGACTGCCGACCTGCTCTTCGAGCTGGCGGATCTGGACCGAAAGCGCGGACTGGGAGACGTGCAGGCGGCGCGCCGCGCGCGTGAGATTCCCTTCCTTCGCCACGGCCCAGAAGTAGTGCAAATGATGATAGTTGAGGCGGGCCATTTATGTTCTATTAAAGAGAACAAATTTGACGAAAAGATGAATTTTACGAAACTTCAAGTCGCGCGCAAAGTACGCCCGTTCCTACCAACCGGGGAGAGAACCCATGCACGAAGGTCCGGCCCTCGCCGCAGGCGTCATGCTGCTGGTTCCGATGGGTTACCTGGCTGCCGCGCTGCTGCCCGCGGTTGACGGCGCGGCGGGCACCGTCGCCCTCTGGCGACGCGCCCGGGCCTGGGCGCTGGCCGCTGGCGCGCTGGCGGTCGTCGCGGCAGGGTCCCTGGCGATCACGGGCCCCGGGGTCTTTCACGGGCCGGTGCTCCTGCCGCTGGGCGGATTCGGCTCGCTGGCGCTGAGTGCGCGGCTCGACGTCCTCACCGCGGTCATGCTGTTACTGGTCACCTTCGTCGGCCTGGCGATCCTGCAGTTTTCCCGCGCCTATCTGGACGGTGACCGGGGTCAGCGGCGCTACGTGCGCTGGCTGATGGCGACGCTGGCGGCGGTGACGTTGCTCGTCGTCGCCAACAACCTTCTCCTGCTCGCGCTCGCCTGGATCGCGACCAGCCTCGCCCTGCACCAGCTCCTCACCTTCTACGGCGATCGCCCGCAGGCGCTGATCGCCGCGCACAAGAAATTCATCGCGAGTCGCGTCGCCGACGCGTGTCTGCTCGGCGCCGTGGCGCTTGTCGGCGGCAGTCTCGGCAGCCTCGAACTCGACGAGATCTTCGCCGCCCTGGCCGAGGCGGGCGCGCTGCCGCCGGCGCTCCAGGGCGCCGCGGTGCTCTTCGCCGCCGGCGCCGCGCTGAAGTGCGCGCAGCTGCCCTTCCACGGCTGGCTGATCCAGGTCATGGAAGCGCCGACCCCGGTTTCCGCGCTGCTGCACGCGGGCATCGTCAACATCGGCGGCTTTCTCATGATCCGGCTCGCCCCGCTCATGCTCGAGGCCGGGGCTGCCCAGGCCTTCCTCGTGGCGGCGGGGACGGCCACGGCCGTCATCGCCGCGCTGGTGATGAGCACCCGCGTCAGCATCAAGGTGGCGCTGGCGTGGTCGACCTGCGCGCAGATGGGGTTCATGCTGCTGCAGTGCGGGCTCGGCGCCTATTCGCTGGCCCTGCTCCACCTGGTCGCGCACTCGCTCTACAAGGCCCACGCGTTCCTGAGTTCGGGCAGCGTCGTGGAGCAGTGGCGCGCTCAGGCCCTTGCCGCGCCCAAAGGGCCGGCGGGCATCGCCGCCTGGCTCGGCGCCGCGTTGGCGGGTCTGCTGACGGTGGCGGCGGTGGCCGCCGCCGCGGGGGCCAGTCCCGCCGAGGAGCCGGCGCTGTGGGCGCTCGCGTTCGTCGTGAGCCTCGCGCTCACCCCGCTCGTCGTGCGCAGCGTGGCCGGCGGCACTCGACGTCTCGTCGCCCTGGCCGGGGCGAGCGCCGGCGTCGCGACGCTGTATTTCGGTTGGCACGGCATGTTCGGCGCGCTGCTCGCCCCTGCTCCGGAGGCGGTCCCGCCGGGGAGCCTTCGGCTCGCCATCGTGATCGCGGGCTTCGCCCTGCTCTTTGCGGTCTACGCGGTGCTGAGCACGCACCCTCATGGCCGCGTGGCGCGGGCGCTCTACGCGCCGCTGTACGCGGGCCTGTACCTGGATGAGCTCTTCACCCGTCTAACATTCCGCGTCTGGCCGGCCAAGCGGCCGGCGCCGGCGCACGCCACCGCCACTTCGCTGCAACGCCAGGAGGCATGATGGCGTCGTCCGCCCTGCAAGTCTCGGTTTCGCCGGACCCGGCCCTGGAAGCTGCCCTCGACGCGGCCTGCGGCCGCATCGCGCCGACCTGGCCGCTCGACCAGTTCATCGCCGTCAACCCCTTCTGGGGCTGGATCGAGCAGCCGGTCGCGACCGCCGCGGCGCGCCTCGGCGCGCTGTCGGGCTCGCGGCTGCTGATGCCGCGAGCATGGTACCGGGAGCAATGGAGGGCGGGGCGGTTCGAGACCCGCCACCTAGCCGCCGCGATCGCGCACGCCGGCGCGAGCTGCAGCGCGGGCGATCTCGTCGCTCTCCTCGCCGCCGACGAGGCACCCCTGAGGCGCCGCACGCTCGTAACCGACGTCACCGACACCGGGCGCGACCTTGCGCACGCGCCGGCCTGGTGCGACTTCGTCACGAACACGACGAGCCAGTTCTGCGCCGCGTTCTTCGACGAGGGTCAGGCCCAATTGACCCCGGCGCACGGCGCAGGGCTTTACCCGGCCTGGCGCGCGCAGGCGCCGGGGGACCTGAGCCCGGCCCTGCTGATGGGTTTGAAGGCTTATCGCACCCTCGCGCGACAGTTGCCTGCCGATCCGCACGAGCTGATCGCGGTCGCGGTGGACGAACTGGGTATTCCGGTGTCCCAGCGCGAGCCCTATTTCACGGCCCTGCTGCTGCGACTGAACGGGTGGGCGTCCTGGTGCGCGTACCGCCGCTGGCAGGCACGGCTGGCCGGCGCCGACGACGATCAGATCGTTCACCTCCTGGCGCTGCGCCTCGCCTGGGAGCTGCTCCTGTATCGAGCCGCGCGCGGCAATGACCTCGCCGCGCGCTGGTCGGCCGCCGTGGCGGCCTGGCCTGCGCACGACGGCGCGGCCGCGGCGTCCCTGTCCGCGGACTGGCTGTTGCAGCGCGCCCTGGAGCTCGCCTACCAGGAGACGCTTTGCCGCGGGCTTCTCCGCCCGGCCGCGTCCGCGGAACCGGCGCCGCCGAGCGTGCAGGCGGCGTTCTGCATCGACGTGCGCTCCGAAGTGTTCCGGCGCGCGCTGGAAGCGGCCAGCCCGCGGGTGCAGACCCTCGGCTTCGCCGGATTCTTCGGCTTGCCGATCGAGTACCGGCCGCTCGGCGCGAGGGCCGCGCGCCCGCAGCTGCCGGGGCTGCTGGCCCCGGCCCTGCAGGCCACCGACGCGAGCGCCTCCCCGCAACTGACGGACCGCCGTGCGCTGCGTCTCGACCTGCGCGGCGCCTGGAAACAGCTCAAGACCGCCCCCGTATCGGGGTTCTCATTCGTCGAAGCGCTTGGCCTGTTTTACGCCGGCAAGCTCGTCACCGACAGCCTCGGCCGTACGCGTCCCGTGCCGCATCCGGAGCGCGCCGGCCTCACGCGCGCCGAGCACGCTCAGTGCAAACCGCGGCTTTCGGGAAGCGTCGACGGCGCCGGTCTCGAGGCCGAAGCGCGCGCCGACCTGGCGGCCGGCGTCCTGCGGGCCATGAGCCTGACGATGGACTTCGCGCGCATCGTGCTGCTGGCCGGACACGGCAGCGAAACGGTCAACAACCCACACGCCGCGGGCCTCGATTGCGGCGCGTGCTGCGGCCAGACCGGCGAGGTCAACGCGCGCGCCCTCGCCGCCTTGCTGAACGAGGCGAGCGTGCGCGACGGGCTCGCCGCCCGCGGCATCCACGTGCCGGAGAGCACCTGGTTCGTCGCCGGCCTCCATAACACCACCACCGACCACGTCGAGCTCTTCGACCTCGACGAGCTGCCCGCGACGCACGCGGCGGACCTGGACGCGCTGCAAGCGTGGCTGGCGGAAGCCGGCCGACGCGCGCGCGCCGAGCGCGCGGCTGGTCTCGGGCTCGCGGGACTCGACGAGCCGGCCCTGCGGGCGGCCGTGGAAGAGCGTGCGCGCGACTGGTCCCAGGTTCGGCCCGAATGGGGGCTTGCCAACAACGCGGCCTTCATCGTCGCGCCGCGCGCGCGCAGCCGCGGGCTCGATCTCGCCGGCCGGTCGTTCCTGCACGATTACCGCTGGCGGGAGGACGCAGACTTCTCCGTGCTCGAGCTCATCATGACCGCTCCGATGGTGGTCACGCACTGGATCAACCTGCAGTACTACGCTTCCACGGTCGACAATGCGCGCTACGGCAGCGGCAACAAGGTGCTGCACAACGTTGTCGGCGCCCGCCTTGGCGTGTTCGAGGGCAACGGCGGCGACCTTCGGATCGGGCTGCCGCTGCAGTCGCTGCACGACGGCGAGCGCTGGGTTCACACGCCGCTGCGGCTGAACGTCTTCATCGAGGCGCCGCGCGACGCGATCGACGCGGTCCTCGAGAAGCACGCGCACGTCCGCCGCCTGGTCGAGAACGATTGGCTGTTCCTGTTCCAGATCGATGCCGAGGAGGCCTCGGTGCACGCGCGTCACGGCGGTGGCTGGGTGGACGCCAGCCGCGCGCCGGCGCGGTGAGTGCGGCGCCTCCGGCGCGGTACCACGGGCGGCCCATCGCGCTGCTCACGCAGCACGGCAAGGAACGAGTGATTGCGCCCCTCTTCCGCCGGGCGCTCGGCGCCCGCGTCGAGCGGGTCGCCGGATACGACACGGATCGGCTCGGCAGCTTCACGCGCGAGATTCCGCGCCCCGGCACCCAGCGGGAGGCGGCTCGGCGCAAGGCCCGGCTCGGCATGGAGCTCGCGGGCCTCACCTGCGGACTTGCCAGCGAGGGCGCTTTCGGCCCGGATCCGCTCTCGGGCCTGTTCGCGTGGAACGTCGAGATCGTGCTCCTCGTCGACGAGCGCGAGCAGGTCGAGGTGTGCGGCATGGCCCAGGGCCCGGCGCGGCATCGTCACCGGATCGTCGACACCCTGGAAGCGCTGGACGCGTTCGCGCACGAAGCCGGGTTTCCGCGGCATCATCTCGTGCTGCGGCCCGAGCGCGAGGACGACCCGCGCCTGCGCAAGGGGCTGGCCGAACCCGAGGCGCTGCAGGAGGGCTTTCACTGGGCGCAGGCGCAATCGGCGACCGGGCGGGTGTTCGTGGAGAACGACCTGCGCGCCTACGCGAACCCGACCCGGATGCGCACCATCCGCGCCGCCACCGAGGACCTGATCCGCCGCCTGCGCAGTCCGTGCCCGGCATGCGCCGCGCCCGGCTACGGGGTCATTGAGCGCGTCGCCGGCCTGCCCTGCGGCGACTGCGGCGCGCCCACGCGCGAGGCGCGCGCGGAGCGCTACGGCTGCGCACGGTGCCGCCATGAGGAGGTGCGGGAGCGGTCGGACCGCCGCCGCGCCGATCCGGAGCGCTGCGACGAGTGCAACCCCTGAGTGGCGTCGCGTTGCGCCGTTTCTCGTCTTCGCCGACACGGCTCGAGACGGTGGCTCGAACTTCGCCGCGGCTGTCTAACCGGAGGGCGCGGCCGGCGGCGTCTTCGGCGCGCGCAGCGCGCGCGCCTGGATCAGCATGCCGGCGGCCGCGAGCGCCGCCGCGAGCCCTGCCCCGATGACGGGATCGAGGGCGAACGCGCCCGCGATCAGTCCGGCGCCGATCAGCGACGACAGTACGATGATCGCGCCATCGGTGATCAGTACGGCGGCCACCGCGCCGACGGTGCCGCCGACGAAGACCACGGCAAGCTCCGGAATCGCCCAGCCGAGCGAATGCACGGCGACAAGAGCCAGGTAGGCGCCGCCGTAGAAGCCCGCCAGACCGAACGCGATCCGCTGCAGGAAGATCGCCGCCACGGCGCCGAGGAGACCGGCGCCGACGCCGATGGCCCAGGCAGCCCACTGCTGCTGTCCGACGGTGAACTCGCGGGCGAGCTCGAGCGCGGCGAGAAAGCCGAGGATCGCGACCGCCAGCCAGAACAGCCGTCGGCCGAAAACCAGCAGCACGGCACCCGACAGGATCGCAACGGCCGAGGACATCGGAAGCATCCGGATCGGCTCCAGCGTTACGCGGCGACTGCGGCCGGTTGGCGGTAATCCGCGACCGCCCTACTCCCACTCAATCATCAACTAGCCTTGTAAGCAGTTGATTTGCAAAGTGC